>NZ_JBHVFQ010000008.1:0-175172 GCF_042801555.1 Isoptericola sp. NPDC057559 | reverse complement strand
AAGCCAACAACTTCACACACACCCAACACTGTTGGCAATAACATGCTTGCGTCCACTATGCGGTTCCCGAGAAACGGGCACCACCCCCACCCCCCACACGCACGCGTGCGGGCGGACCGGGGTGAACCCAGACAACTCGATAAAGTTACGGCGGTCATAGCGTTGGGGAAACGCCCGGTCCCATTCCGAACCCGGAAGCTTAGCCCTTCAGCGCCGATGGTACTGCCCTCGAGAGGGGGTGGGAGAGTAGGACGCCGCCGGACACCCATTCACGAAAGGCCCACCCCCCAGGGGGTGGGCCTTTCGCATACCCCGAACATTGTCGAGGCCACGGCACGACAGACCATGAGCCGGCCCAGCCGTCGGCACCTGGCACCTGACGGCTGATCGCGACGGTTGATCGCACCTGCCATCCGCACCCCGCTCAGGCAGAGGCGCCGGCAGGCGGGGACGCGGGCGTCGCGCGAGTCCAGATGGTCCGGTACGGGCGCCGGCAGCCGGGGTTGCGGGCGTCGCGCGGGTCGAGGTGCCGCGGCGGGGCCCGGGACCGCCGACACGCGCGCCGCCGTTGACCGTCCCCGCCGTTGACCGTCCCCGCCGTTGACCGTGCTCGCCGTTGACCGTCCCCGCGGTGCCTCGCGCACCCCGCCCGGTGCGGTCCCGCACGAGCGGCTCCCCCCGGGCGGAGGGGATCGAGGGCGGCCTCCGAGCGTTCGCGCGACCACGATGACCGCGCTGTCATCGGTCGGCGCGCGGGCCCGATAGGCTCGACCGGTGACCGGATCTCCAGTTCTCCCTGCCAGCGGTCCCGACGCCTCGTGGCGGGCCGACCACTTCCTCAGCCTGTTGGACTTCGCGCGCCCCTCGCTCGGCGTGGACGGCACGGCGGGGTGGCTCGACGACGACGGCGCGGTGGACGCCAGTCAGCCCGCGCACCTGTGGATCACGTGCCGGATGACCCACACGTTCGGGCTCGGGCACCTGCTCGGGGTCGAGGGTGCCGAGGGGCTCCTGCGCCGCGGCCTGGACGGCGTCGCCGTGTCCTTGGCGGACGCGGAGCACGGTGGTTGGCTCGCGTCGCGCGGGCCCGGCGCGGGTGAGGTGAACGGGCTCAAGCAGGCCTACGGGCACGCGTTCGTCGTCCTCGCGGGCTCCACGGGCGTCGTCGCCGGCGCCCCGGGCGCGGAGGCGCTGCTGGAGTCGGCGCTGGGCGTGCTCGACGAGCGCTTCTGGGAGGCCGGGCACCGGCTCCACCTGGACGAGCGGTCCCGCGACTGGTCCGTCGTCGACCCGTACCGCGGCGTGAACGCCAACATGCACGGCGTGGAGGCGCTCCTCGCGGCGCACGACGCCACGGGCGAGCGGCGCTGGCTCGACCGCGCGGCGGTCGTGGCCGACCGCGTCATCTCCTGGGCCGGCGACAACGCCTGGCGGATCCCCGAGCACTTCGACTCGGCGTGGGTGCCGCAGCTCGAGTACAACGCGGACCGGCCGCACGACCCGTTCAAGCCCTACGGGGCGACGCCCGGCCACGGCCTCGAGTGGGCGCGCCTGCTGCTGCAGGTCGACGTCGCGGGTGACACCGTCGGGCAGCGCACCGACGCGGCACGGCGGCTGTTCGACCGCGCCGTCGAGGACGGCTGGGACGGGCCGCAGGGCGGCTTCGTCTACACGACGGACTGGTCGGGGACCCCCGTCGAGGCGCGCCGCTTCCACTGGGTGGCCGCGGAGGCCGCCGCCGCGGCGGACGTGCTGCACCGCACGACGGGGGAGGGGCGCTACGCCGAGCTCGCGGACGGCTGGTGGCGCTGGATCGACGACCACCTGGTGGACCACGAGCGCGGCTCCTGGTTCCACGAGCTCGACACCGACAACGTGCCCTCCGGGCGCACCTGGGTCGGGAAGCCCGACGTCTACCACGCGGCACAGGCCGTCATCCTTCCGAGCCTCCCGCTCAGCGGCTCCTTCGCGCGGTCGGCGCAGGCCGCCGGCCGTCTGCTCGAGGGAGCGCAGCTCGCCGGGTCGACGGGGACGCGCGACCGATGAGGATCTCGGCGAAGGCGGACTACGCCGTCCGCGCGGCCGCCGAGCTGGCCGCGGCGGAGGACGGCGGGCCGGTGCCCGCCGAGTCGCTCGCCCGCGCCCAGGGGGTCCCGCACCGGTTCCTCGAGGCGATCCTCAGCGACCTCCGGCGCGAAGGCATCGTGGCGAGCCGCCGTGGCGCGGGCGGCGGGTACGTCCTCGCGCGCCCGGCCGACCGGGTCACCGTCGCCGACGTGGTCCGCGCCGTCGACGGACCGCTCGTCTTCGTCCGTGACGCGCGGCCGTCGGACCTCGAGTACACCGGCGCGGCGGCGTCTCTGCTGCACGTGTGGGTGGCGCTCCGGGTCAACGTGCGCGCCGTGCTCGAACAGGTGAGCCTCGCCGACCTCGCCGCCGGGAACGTGCCGGACGCCGTCCGCCGGCTCACCGACGACGAGTCCGCCTGGCACAGCCCGTGACCTGCCCGCGAGCCTGACGGCCGCCGCGGTCGGAGCAGGCCGGGTGCGCGCGAGCGCTCTGGCCGCGCCCGCGCGCGGCGCGGCGACCACCGGTCGCCGACGTCTCACCATGCGATCGCGCGCCTGATACCGTTGAATCCGATAGGTCCGATCGGGTAACTTCTATCTGTTGCGGCAGAACGGCTGCCGCCCCGACGGAGGGAACCCCCCGTGCGGACTCTCGTCCTCCTCGCCCTCGTGGGCCTCGGAGCGCAGCTCGTCGACGGCAGCCTGGGCATGGCCTATGGCGTGACCTCGACGACCCTGCTGCTCGCGATCGGCACGAACCCCGCAGCGGCGTCCGCGACCGTCCACCTCGCGGAGGTCGGCACCACCCTCGCGTCGGGCGTCTCCCACTGGCGGTTCGGCAACGTGGACTGGAAGGTCGTCCTGAGGATCGGCATCCCCGGTGCTGTCGGGGCGTTCGCCGGCGCGACGTTCCTCTCGTGGCTCTCGACCGAGATCGCCAAGCCGCTGATGTCCATCCTGCTGCTCGGCCTCGGCCTGTACGTGCTGCTCCGGTTCACGCTGCGCGGGCTGCGCACCGACCGCCTGGGCCAGCCGCTCCGCAAGCGTTTCCTCACCCCGCTGGGCCTCGTGGCCGGCTTCATGGACGCCACGGGCGGCGGCGGCTGGGGCCCGGTCGGCACCCCCGCGATCCTGGCGAGCGGCCGGATGGAGCCGCGCAAGGTGATCGGCTCGATCGACACCAGCGAGTTCTTCGTGGCCGTGGCCGCGAGCCTCGGGTTCCTGTTCGGCCTCGGGACCGCCGGCATCAACCCGTCCTGGGCCCTGGCGCTGCTGATCGGTGGCCTCATCGCCGCCCCGATCGCCGCATGGCTGGTGCGCCTCGTGCCCCCGCGGGTCCTCGGCTCCGCCGTCGGCGGCATCATCGTGCTCACCAACGTGCGCACCCTGCTGAGCCTCGACGAGTTCCCCGTGGCCCCGGGCGTGCGCTCGCTCGTCCTGGGGATCATCGCGGTGGGCTGGGCCGCCGCCGTCGTCTACTCGCTGCGCCAGCACCGCAAGGCCCTCGCGGAGGAGAAGGCGGAGGGCGAGGTGGCGGCCGTGGCGGCCCCCGCGCCGACGCCCGCCGTCTGATCCAGCCCCGCCGGCGGCCCGCGGACGACGCGCCAGCCGGCCGAGGCGTCGCACGACCGACGACCCCGTGGTCGCGCCCCCGAAGCACCGGGGGTCGCGACCACGGGGTCGAGTGCTCCGCGCGACGGGCGCCGGCGCACACCGTTGCCACGGGTCCGCATTTTCCCCCGCGCGAGCCCCTCCACGGGGTGGCGCCGACGCCTCGTCCCGGTACCGTGTGAAGCCAAGAGATCTGCCTGGCAGACCCAGCTGCACCGCACTGGGAGGTGAGCCATGTCGATACCCGGCACTCCGAACGACCACCAGCGCCGCGAGCTCGTCGCTCTCGCGGAGCTGCTCGGCGCCGGTAGCCAGCTGCTCGTGGGCCAGTACCGCGTCGAGGTCGCCACGGGCTCGTGGTGGTGGTCGGACGAGGTCTATCGGATCTTCGGGCGGGAGCCCGGGGCCATCGAGCCCGGTCCGGAGGTGCTCCGCGCCCACCTGCACCCCGACGACCGCGAGCGGCTCTCCCGCACCGCGACGGTGGCGCTCGGGACCGGGCGCCCGTTCGCGGGCGGGCACCGCGTGGTGGACGACCACGGGCGCACGCACTCGGTGGTGGTGACCGGGCAGGCCCGGCACGGCGCCGACGGCGCGTCGTCGCAGCTCGTCGGCTACGTCATCGACACCAGCCCCGTGGTGCGCGACGCGCTGGAGCGCGAGGCCCACCGCGCCGTCTCGCGGGCGTTCGTCGCCGCCGCCGCGTCGGAGCAGGCGAAGGGCGCGATCATGGCGGTCTGCGGCGTGGACGAGTCGGTGGCCACGGAGGTGCTCACCGACGTCGGCGCCCAGGTGGGCGTCTCCGCCCAGTCCGCGGGCGAGCAGGTGATGAAGGAGCTCTCGCGGCCCGTCGGCGACCGCGACACGGCGCTCACCGCCGCGGAGGTCGTCCGGGGGGCGCCGCCCGCGAAGGACGCGGCCGACCGGCTGAGCCACGCGCTCGCCGCCGTGCGGCCGGTGGACCGGCCCCACGGCCACGACGCGCAGCTCGCGCGCCGTCGGCCCCGCGCGAGCCGCTGACCCTCACGCTCGGCACGCGCGGCTCCGGACGGGCGACGGCCCGGGCTCGCGCGGTGCGGGCCCGGGCCGTCGGCGCTCAGTGGCTGGGGATGAAGCGGGCGGCCGCGCGCACGGCCCCCCGGCGCGCGAGCCGCTTCGCGAGGACGGCGACGCCCCCGGAGACGGCCGCGAAGGTCACGGCCTGGATGATGGAGATCTCGTCGTCGTCCACGTTGGTGGGGGCGACGTTGCCCGTCGCCTTCTCCCACACCACCCCGATCAGCTTCTGCGCGACCCATCCGGCGGCGATCGTCAGCACCACCGTGCCGACCTTCACGCCCAGCGGCTGCTCGGTGTCCGTCACGTGCTCTCCCTCGGTCGGTCCCCGGCGTGGCCGGTGCGTCGTCGTACGGTGCCCGCGGGCGTCGTGGCACGTCAGGCATGTCACACCAGGGCCCCGCGGACGGGACCACGGTAGCGCGGCGCCGGTGTGTAGGCTCGTGGTGATACGACAGGGGAGCGCCCACCGGCGCTGAGAGTGCGGAACGCCGCAGACCCTCGAACCTGACCCGGTTAGGACCGGTGGAGGAAGTCGGGAATCTCGTTCCCTGCGGGACGGCCGCACCACGACGGTGCCGGGTGCCCGCAGGACCCCCTTCTCGCACTCTGAGGAGGACAGCATGACCCACAGGACCTCGCGGCCCCGGACCACGACGGCCGCGGCGGGCGTCGCCGTCGTCGCCCTGCTGCCGCTGCTGGCGGCGTGCGGCGGCGGGAGCGGGCCGGACGACGCGGCGAGCGCGTCGGACACCCTCACGCTCGTCACGCACGACTCGTTCGCCGTCTCCGACGACGTGCTGGCCGCGTTCGAGAAGGAGTCCGGCCTCACCGTGAAGCAGGTGGCCCCGGGCGACGCCGGCACGCTGGTGAACCAGCTCGTGCTCACCAAGGACGCGCCGCTGGGCGACGTCGTCTTCGGCGTGGACAACACCTACGCGTCGCGGGTCGTCGACGCGGGTGTCTTCCAGAAGTACCAGCCGGCCGACCTGGACCCGCGGGTCGCGGCGTACGCGCCGGACGACCTCGCGGGCACGCTGACGCCCGTCGACGTGGGCGACGTCTGCATGAACCTCGACGACGGCTGGTTCGAGAAGAACGACGTCACGCCGCCGGCCACGCTGGAGGACCTCGCGAAGCCGGCGTACCAGGACCTGACCGTCGTCACGAACCCCGCGACGTCGTCGCCGGGCCTCGCGTTCCTGCTCGCCACGATCGGCGCGTTCGGCGCCGACGGCTGGCAGGGCTACTGGTCCGACCTGCGCGCCAACGGCGTCAAGGTGGCCGAGTCGTGGGAGGACGCTTACTACGTGGACTTCTCCGGCGCGGGCGAGGGCGGCAAGCGGCCGATCGCGCTGTCGTACGCGACGTCCCCCGCGTTCACGGTGACCGACGACGGGAAGTCGTCGACCACGAGCGCGATGCTCGACACGTGCTTCCGGCAGGTCGAGTACGCGGGGGTGCTCACGGGCGCCGCGAACCCCGAGGGCGCCGAGAAGCTCGTCGACTTCCTCACCTCCGAGGCGTTCCAGGCGGACGTGCCCGGGCAGATGTACATGTACCCGGCCGACCCGGGTGTCGAGCTGCCCGCCGACTGGCAGCAGTTCGCACCCCTGGCCGACAAGCCGTTCGAGGTGGCGCCCGCCGACGTGGCCGCGCACCGTGACGAGTGGATCGAGCAGTGGACGGCGACGGTCGTCGACTGATGCGCCGCACCGGCGTCCCGGCCGCGCGGGTCACCCGGTCGGCGCGGTGGCGCGCGGACCGCTGGGGCGCATGGCTCGGCTGGGGCGCCGCCGTCGTGCTCCCGCTGGGGTTCCTCGCGGTCTTCTTCGCGTGGCCCGTGGTGTCGCTCGTCCTGCAGGGGTTCTTCACCGAGACCGCGGCGGGGCGCGCGCTCGACCTGTCCGGCTTCGCCGAGGTGCTGTCGCAGCCGCGCACGTGGCGGATCGTCGGCCAGACGCTGGCGCAGGCCGTCACGGGCACGGTGCTGTCCGTGCTGCTGGGCCTGCCGGGCGCGTACGTGCTGTACCGGTGCCGCTTCCCGGGCCGCACGCTCGTGCGCGGCCTGGTCACCGTGCCGTTCGTGCTGCCCAGCGTGGTCGTCGGCGTCGCGTTCCGCGCCTTGTTCGCCCCCGGTGGCCCGCTCGGCTGGGCGCACCTGGAGGAGAGCTTCGCCGGCATCGTGCTGGCGCTCGTCTTCTTCAACTACGCCGTCGTGGTGCGCACCGTGGGCGGCATGTGGGAGCGCCTGGACCCGCGCGCCGAGCAGGCGGCGCGAGCCCTCGGCGCCACGCCCTGGCGCGCCTTCCGCACGGTGACGCTGCCCGCCCTCGGGCCGGCGATCGCCTCGGCCGCCGCGGTGGTGTTCCTGTTCTGCGCGACGGCGTTCGGCGTCGTGCTCGTCCTCGGCGGGCTGCGCTACGGCACCATCGAGACGGAGATCTGGATCCGCACCACCCAGTTCCTCGACCTGCGCTCCGCGGCGGTGCTCTCGGTGCTGCAGCTCGTCGTGGTGGGGGCCGCCCTGGCGGTCAGCTCCCGGGCCCGGTCCCGCCGGGAGCGCGCGCTGCACCTCACCAGCGACCGGGTCGCCGCGCACCGGCTGCGGCTGCGCGGGGGCGCCGACGGCGCGGACATCGTGCCCGCCCTCGTCACGCTCGTCGTCGTGGCGGGCCTGCTCGTGCTCCCGATGGCCGGCCTCGTCACCCGGTCCCTGCACGGCCCCGACGGGTCGTGGAGCCTCGCCAACTACGCGGCGCTCGGCACCACCGGCGGGCGCAACGCGCTCACGGTCACGGTGTGGGAGGCGCTCGCGAACTCGCTGCGCACCGCCGCCTGGGCCGCGGCCATCGCCGTCGTCGTCGGCGGGCTCGTGGCCCTCGTCGTGTCCCGGCGCCCGCGCCGGGCCGGCCTGCGGCGGGCGGTCGGGGTGCTCGACGCCGCGTTCATGCTGCCGCTCGGCGTGTCCGCGGTGACCGTCGGGTTCGGCTTCCTCATCACCCTGGACCGGCCGCTCGGGCTCGACGTCGACCTGCGCACCTCCGGCGCCCTGGTGCCGATCGCGCAGGCCGTCGTGGCGATCCCGCTGGTCGTGCGGACGATGCTGCCCGTGCTGCGGGCCATCGACCCGCGCCTGCGCGAGGCGGCCGCCACCCTGGGCGCGGCGCCCGGGCGGGTGCTGCGGTCCGTCGACGGGCCGCTGGGCGCGCGGTCGCTCGGTCTCGCCGTCGGGTTCGCCTTCGCCGTCTCGCTGGGGGAGTTCGGCGCGACGTCGTTCCTCGCCCGCCCGGAGACGGCGACGCTGCCGGTGGTGATCTTCCGGCTGATCGGGCGGCCCGGGGCCGAGAACTACGGCATGGCGCTCGCGGCGTCCGTGGTGCTGGCCGTGCTCACCGCGACCGTCATGATGGTGGCCGAGCGCCTGCGGGGCGACCGGCCGGGAGGGGAGTTCTGATGGGGCACGACCGCCAGGGGGGCCTCGCCGTCACGGGTGCCGTCGTCCGGTACGGGGCCACGCGCCGCCGGCCGGGTTCGGTCGCCGTCGACGGGGTGTCGCTCGACGTCGCGGCCGGCGAGATCGTGGCGCTGCTGGGGCCGAGCGGCTGCGGCAAGTCGTCGCTGCTGCGCGCCGTCGCGGGGCTGGAGCCGCTCGCGGGCGGCAGCGTCGCCTTCGACGGCACGGACCTCGCGGGCGTGCCCGTGCACCGCCGCGGCTTCGGCCTGCTCTTCCAGGACGGGCAGCTCTTCCCGCACCGGGACGCCGGGCGCAACGTGGCCTACGGCCTCGAGACGCAGGGCCTGCCGCGGGCGGAGCGCGCCGCCCGGGTGGCCGAGCTGCTCGCCGACGTCGGCCTCGCCGGCTACGAGCGGCGGTCCGTCGCGACGCTGTCCGGCGGGGAGAAGCAGCGCGTCGCGCTGGCCCGCGCCCTCGCCCCGCGCCCGCGCCTGCTGCTGCTCGACGAGCCGCTGTCCGCCCTGGACCGCCGGCTGCGCGAGCGCCTCGCCGTCGACGTCCGCGACACCCTGAAGGCGACCGGCACCACCGCCGTGTTCGTCACGCACGACCACGACGAGGCGTTCACCGTCGCCGACCGCGTGGCCGTCATGGACGCCGGCCGGCTGCTGCAGGTGGACGCCCCGGACGTGCTGCTGCGCGCGCCCGCCGGCCCGCGCGTGGCCGAGTTCCTCGGCCTGTCCCCGGGCGACGCACCGGACCCCCGCGACTCCCCGGACGCGTCCGGTGCGTCCGGTGCAAGGACCGCCGCCGTGACGACATCATCGAGGCATGACGCGGTCTGACGGCCGGAGGCGGCGGCTCGCCGCCGCGGCGTGGGGCGTGCCGTGCCTCGCGCTGCTGGGCGCGTGCGGTCCGGGGAACGGCGAGGGCGCCTTCGCCGCCCGTGAGCCGCTCCCGACGTGCGGGGAGGTGACCGCGCGCCCGGACCTCGGGGAGGGCGAGCCGACGACGGAGCTGGCCGAGGCGTTCGCCTGCCTCGACGCGGCGTCGGCGCGAGGGGACGGCGCCGAGCTCATCGTGCGGTCTCGGACGATCGAGGGGGACCCGATCGTCGAGTACCACCGCGTCGGGCCGAGGATCGACGGGCTCGAGGTCTACGTCGACCGCACGCAGGACACGTTCGGTGACCGGACCTGGACCTACCGGTCGTGCCCGGAGACGGTGACGGCGGCGGACCCGCTCGGCTGCCCGGGCGAGGAGGTGCCCGCCGGCGGCTGAGCCCTACGCCTCGCCGGCGTCGTGCACGAGGAGGGCGACCTGGGTGCGGTTCTCCAGCCCGAGCTTCTCCAGCACGCTCGACACGTGCGCCTTCACCGTGGGGACGCTGAGGTACAGGCGCGCCGCGATGTCGGCGTTCGACGCGCCGCGGCCCAGCTCGACGGCGACGTCCCGCTCGCGGGCGGTGAGCGCGTCCAGGGCGGCGCGGGCACGGTCGCGCGCGCCGTCCGACCCGGCGACGGACTCCATGAGCCGCCGCGCGACGTCCGGCGCCAGGACCGGCTCGCCCGCCGCGGCCGCGCGCACGGCCGCGGCGATGCGGGCGGGCGGCATGTCCTTGAGCAGGTAGCCCGCGGCCCCGGCGCGCAGCGCGCCGCCGACCTCCTCCGCCGTGTCGAACGTGGTCAGCACGACGACGGCCGGCGGCGCCGGGCGCGCCCGCACCCGCCGGGTCGCGGTGACGCCGTCGACGCCCGGCATGCGCAGGTCCATGAGGACGACGTCGGCCGGGTGCGCGTCCAGGACGCCCGGCACGTCGGCCCCGTCGGCGGCCTCCGCCACCACGCGCATCCCGTGCGCGCCGTCGAGCATGAGCCGCAGGCCCGCCCGCACCAGAGGGTCGTCGTCGACGAGCACGAGGCGTACGACCGTCCCCGGGTCGTCGGCGCCGGCGGGGTCGGTGTCGGGGAGCGTCGTCACGCGTCCCACGGTAGCCACGCCTCCACCGCGAAGCCGCGCGACCCGTCGGGCGCGCCGTCCGGGCCCGCCGAGAGCGTGCCGCCCAGCAGCGTGGCCCGCTCGCGCAGCCCGACCAGCCCCGTCCCGGTCCCCACGCCGGCGGGGGGCGTGCTGCCCGGGGCGGCACCGTCGTCGGCCACGCGGACCCGGACCTCGCCGGGCGCGGTCGCGACCGTCACCCGCACCGCCGAGCCGGGGGCGTGCCGGCGGGCGTTCGTGAGGCCCTCCTGCACGACGCGGAACACGGCCGTCGCGACGGCGGCGGGCGGGACGTCGTCACCCGTGCGCTCGAAGGCGACCGTGGTGCCGGCGGCGCGCGAGTCGTCGACCAGGCGGCGCACGTCGTCGAGGCCGGGCACCGGGCCGAGGTCGTCGGGGCCGGCCCGCAGCAGCCGGATCACCTGGCGCAGGTCCTCCAGGGCGTCGCTCACGCCGGCACGCACCCGGCCCGCGGCCGCCGCGAGCTGCGCCGGGTCGGCGTCGGGCCGGTACTCCATCGCGCCGGCCGTGGCGGCCAGGAGCGACAGGCGGTGCGCGAGCGTGTCGTGCATCTCGCGGGCGATGCGGGTGCGCTCCGCGGTCCGCGCCTCGGCGACGCGCTGCTCCTGCGCAGCCTCGGCCCGGCGCGCGCGGTCGCGCAGCGACCACAGCACGAGGGCGCGCTCGCGCCCGTACGCGCCCCAGCCGAAGAGCGCGGCGTGCACCGCGACGTCGCACAGGAGCCACCAGCCCAGGGGCAGGCCCACCGGCCGCCACAGCGCCTGGACGGCGTGCCCCAGCACCCCCGCGCCGGCGACCCACGCCGCGGTGCGGACCGGGTACCAGCGCGCCACCTGCAACGTGGCGACGGTCGAGGCGGGCGTCGCCGCCCCCGAGATCGCGGCGAGGGCCGCGAGGGCGACCGCGGCCGCCACGCTGCGGCGCGTGAAGAGCAGCGGGACCAGCGCGACCGCAGCGACGCCGACGGCGACGTCCACGCCCGCGGGCACGAGGACGGAGATCGTCCCGGTGCCGCGCACCGGGGCCGCGCCCGCGACGGCGAACGTCGCGGCCGCCGTCAGCGCGGCGACGAGCGCCCATGCCGCCACGAGGATCCCGCGCGGCGCGGGGGGCGGGCCCTGGTCGGTCGGGGCCCACGGGTCGTACTCCGACCAGCCGCCGGGACGGGCCTCGGCGGGGTTCGGGGTGGTGCCGGTGGTGGTCATGACCGGGACGCTACGGCGGACCTCCCACGGGCGACACCGACGAAAGTCGGGGGTGCTCCCGCCTGGCGGCGCGCCGACGACCGACCACGGCAGGGCGCGCACCAGGTGGCCCGCGCGGGACCGTCGTCCCGTCGGCAGGGCGCCGGCGCCGAAGGAGGGGACGACATGGACGGGACGCAGAGCACGACGGACGGCACCGGCACCGGCACCGGCACCGCGGCGCAGGGCCGGGCGCCCGGCGGCCCGGCGGGGCGCTCCTGGCGCGACCGGGCCTGGTGGAACCGTCCGCGGTCGGTGGTGGTGGGCGCGGTGCTGGCCGGGGCGGTGGTCTTCCTCGTCGGGACGCTGGCCGGCGTCGACCCGCAGGTGCGGGCCGGCACGGGCACTTTCGAGGTCACGATCTCCCTGGTCATCGCGACGAGCCTCACCGCGGCGCTCGGCGGGTGGGGGGTCCGCGCGCTCCTGCTCCGCCGCCCGGGCGGCGGCCGCACGGCGTGGCTGGTGCTGAGCGGCACGGTCCTGCTGGTCTCGCTGCTGGGCCCGCTGGGGGCGGCGAACGCCGGCGCGGTCGTGCTGCTCCAGCTGGAGCACCTCGCCGTGGGCGGCGTGATCATGCTGGGCCTCAGCGGGGCGGAGCCTCGGGAAGCAGGGGCCCGAAAGCCTGCCGCGCCGCGAGCATGAGCACGAGGAGCGGCTCGCGGCGCAGCTCGAACGCGGGCCGGTCGACCAGCCCGCGCTCCGCGCGACGGTGCAGCATGGCGAGCTCGGTGGCCGCCTGCTGGTAGTCGCGCAGGGCGCGGGCGGGGCCGTTCCCGCCCGCGGCACGCACCCGGTCGCGCGCCCGCCGCCGGGCGGGCAGCGACACGAGCATGGCGACGTCCTGCCCGGTCACGACGCCCGCCGCCCGGTACGGCGGCAGGTACCGGCCGATCGACGCGACGGTGCGGACCCGGTCGGCGCGCACGACGACGAGCAGGCCCGCCAGGACGCCGAGGCCCACGACGTAGACGGCGACCGTGGCGCCGGTGCCGAGGGTCGCGGCCCCGTTCCACAGCGCGTGGTACGCGACGGCGCCGAGCAGGCCGAGCAGCACGGGGACCGCCCGGCGCAGGCCGGGGGCGGCGAGGGCCGCCGCCGCGACGCCGATGCCGGTCAGGGACGAGCACAGCGGGTGCACCAGGGGCGTCGCGATCCCGCGGGCGACGAACGTCGCGGCCAGGGCGTCGGGGCCGGCGACCGTGTAGTAGTGGATGTTCTCCACGGTGGCGAAGCCGAGGCCCACCATCGAGCCGTAGATGATGCCGTCGGTCGGCCCGTCGATCTCGTGCCGCCGGAACCAGAGCATCCCCACCAGCACGAGGCCCTTGAGCGTCTCCTCGACGAGCGGGGCCCCGAGCACCGCCGTCACGACGAACCCCTCCTCCTGGCCCAGCAGCGGCGCCCACAGCAGCGTGAGGCCGGCCGTGTTGAGCACCATCGCCAGCAGCACCGCGACGCCCGCGCCCCATAGGAACGCCAGCACGAGGGCGTCGGGCGGCTCCGGCTCGAGGCGGTCGAGGGAGAGGACGCCCGCGAGCAGCAGGGGCAGCGGCAGCAGGGCGAGCAGCAGCCCCTGCGCGAAGGTCGGTCCCTCGCCGGCCGTCACCGCGAGCACCACCAGCAGGCAGAGCGACGACACCGCGATCACGACGAGGGCGCCCACCGGCGGGCGACCGGGCCGCCGACCGGCGAGGATGGCCTTCGGGTCGAGGGCTGCCATGGGCCTCGATCCTAGAACCCGCACCAGGAGGTCGTGTCGTGACCACGGTCGTGTCCACGCTGTTCATCTCGCTCGACGGGGTCGCGGAGATCGACCCCGCCTGGCACTTCCCCTACTACGACGACCGGATGGCGCTCGCCGTCGACGACGACTACCAGGGCACCGACGTGCTGCTGGTCGGCCGCGTCACCTACGACAGCTTCGCGGGTGCGTGGCCCGAGCGGGAGCTGGCGGGCGAGGTCGACGCGCCGTTCGCCAAGCGTCTCGGCGACATGCGGAAGGTGGTCGCCACGCGCGGCGACGCCGACCTCGGCTGGCGGAACGTGGAGCGGCTCGACGGCGACCTGCCGGCCGCGGTCGAGGCGTTGAAGGGCGAGGACGGCGTCGAGAAGATCCTGGTGCCGGGCTCGCTGTCGATCGTGCGGCAGCTCCTCGCGGCAGGCCTGCTCGACGAGCTCCGGCTGCTGGTGCACCCCGTGGCCGCCCGGCACGGCGAGCGGCTCTTCGACGAGGGCGAGCCGATCTACCCGCTCACGCTGCTGCGCTCCGAGGCGCTGCCGACCGGCGTCGTGCGGCTGATCTACGCGCCCAGCGCGCTGCCGAACCACGCCGGCTACGAGGACGTCAAGGACAAGGTGCCGAGCGGCGACTGACCCGACGGCGCGCCGAGGCGCACGATCACGACGGCGACGTCGTCCTCGCGTCCTGCATCGTCGAAGGCGTCGACGAGCCGGTCGCAGGCCTCCGCCGGGGCCAGCCCCGCCAGGGGCGCCGCGGCGGTCACGAGCTCCCCGACGCCCTGGCGCAGGGTGCGGTCGCGCCGCTCGACGAGGCCGTCGGTGACGAGGACGAGGAGGTCGCCGGGCCCCAGGCGGTCCCGGCGCACGGGGCGCGCCGGGGGGCCCGTCAGCCCGAGGAGGCGCGCGCCCGACTTCTCGGCGACCACCGCGCCGTCGGTCCGGACGAGGAGCGGCGGGAGGTGGCCGGCGTCGGTCATCTCCGTCGTGCCGTCGACGGGGTCGACGACGCACACGCAGACGGTGACGAGCTCCGGGTGGTCCTGCTGGAGCGAGTCGTTGAGCAGGTCGAGCGCCTGCGCCGCGTCGTGCCCCTCCCGGAGGTAGGCGCGCAGCGTGAGGCGCACCTCGGCCATCACCGTGGCCGCGCGCAGCGAGTGGCCCTGCACGTCGCCGATCACCACGGCGACCCTGCCGTCGGGCAGGTCGAACGCGTCGTAGAAGTCGCCGCCGACGTCGAGCCGGGCGTCGGACGCCTCGTAGCGCGCCGCGATCTCCAGGCCGCCGCGCACCGCGAGGTCGGCCGGCAGCAGGCGGCGCTGCAGCGCCATCGCGATGCGGTGCTCCTCCGCGAAGGTCCGGAGGTTCGCGAGGGCCACCGTGATGGCCTCCGTGAACCGCGCGGCGACCTCGCGCTCCTCCGCCGAGGGACCGTGGCCGGTGTCGTCGACCTGGAGCGCCAGGCCGCCCACGAGCGCGCCCTCGGCGTCGCGGAGCCACACGGTCCACCACGCCGACCGCGGCACCCCGGCCGCGGCGAGGAGCGGCCGCCAGTGCTCGGGCACCTCGTCCGCCCCGAACCGCGCCGAGCTCGCCGAGCCCGGCGGCAGCACCGGGACGCTCCCGCGGCCGCGGACCAGCGGCGCGTCCCCGGCGGCGGCGACGGCCCGGACCACCGTCTGCGGGTCGACGACGACCATCGCGACCGCCGCCCGCCCCAGGACGTCGCGCGCCCCCCGGGCCACGAGGTCGGCGACGAGCTCCTGGGTGCGTGCCTGGTGCAGGGGGGCGAGGGCGTCCGCGAGGGCCCCGAGGCGCTGGGCCGTGCGCCCGGCGCCCCGCTGGGCGGCGTGGGAGCGGCACAGCGCGCTCACGGTCGCGAGGAACTCGTCCCGGTCGAGCGGCTCGGGCAGGTACGCGTCGGCGCCCCCCTCGAGCCCGGCGGTCCGCGCGGCCGCGTCGATCGAGGTGGCGGAGACGTGCAGCACCGGCACGTGCGCGGTGCCCGCGTCCGCCTTGATGCGCCGGCAGACCTCCGACCCCGTCATGTCGGGGAGGTTGACGTCGAGCACGACCGCGTCGGTGGAGGCCCGCGCGAGCGCCAGGGCCTCGGTGCCGGTCGCGGCCTCGACGACGTCGAAGCCGGCGTCGCGCAGCCACGTCGCCATGACGTAGCGGTGCGCGCGGGTGTCGTCGACGACGAGGACGCTCCGGGCGGTCCCGGGGCTCGTCACGAGTCCTGCCCCTCGGCGCGCAGCGCCCGGACGAGCACGTCCTGGGTGAGACCCGACTTCGGCAGGAAGGCGGCCGGGCGCTCGATGCCGCCCTGCTCGGGAGCGGAGCCGCTCGACATGAGCACGACGGTGAGCCGGGGATGTTCCGCCCGCAGCCGCTCGAGGAGCTGCACCCCGTCGATGCCGGGGAGGCGCACGTCGACGACGGCGGCGTCCGCGGCGGCGTCCCGCAGCAGGGCCAGCGCGTGCTGGCCGTCGTGGGCGACGCTCACCCGCGCGGCGTTCTCGCGGAGCAACCCGGCCACGTAGCCGCCGAACGCGCGGTCGTCGTCGACGACCATCACGTGGCCCAGGTCGAGGCCCCGCGCCTCGTCGGTCGCGGGCGCCGGGGCGGGCGGTCGTGGGGCGGACGCCGTGACGGGGACGGGCGGCGCGGACGGCAGCGCCACCGTGAAGCTGCTGCCGACGTCGGGCTCGGAGCGGGCGGTGAGCGTGCCGCCCAGGGCCTCGGAGGTGCGTCGCGCGTACGGCAGCCCCAGCCCCGTCCCGCGGACCGTCGGCTGGAGCCGGTTGGGGACCTGGACGAACTCCTCGAACACCGCGTCCAGGTGCTCGGGGCCGATGCCCAGACCCGTGTCCTCCACGGTGAACCGGACGGTCCCGTCGGTGGCGCTCGCGTCGAGCCGGACGGCGCCCCGCTCCGTGAACTTCACGGCGTTGGTCAGGAGGTTGCGCAGCACGCGGGCGACCAGCCGCCGGTCGCTCACCAGGGACACGTCGGGGGCGCACACGACCACGAGGTCCACGCCGTCGCGGACGAGGGGGAGCGTCGTGCCGCGCAGCTCCTCGAAGAGCTCGGGCACGTCGATGGGCGCCAGGGCGACGTCCTCGTGGCCCGCCTCGGCGCGGGCGAGGTCGAGGAGCTCGTCCACGAGGGTGAGCAGCGTGGTGGCGCTCTCCCGCACGAAGTCGACCTGCTCGGCCTGCGCGGCGGCGAGGGACGACGACTCGAGCAGCGACGAGAGCCCGATGATCGAGTTCACCGGGCTCCGCAGCTCGTGGCTGACGTTGCGCAGGAACCGCGACTTCGCCTCGTTCGCCGCCGCGAGCTCCCGGCCCCGCTCGTCGAGCTCGGCGTACAGCGCGACGACGCCCGTGTTCGTCTCCTCCAGCTCCGCGGAGAGCTGGTGGTACATCGCGAGGACGCCGCGGTTGGTCTCCTCCAGCTCGGAGTTGAGGCGGCGGAGCTCCTCCTTCTGCGCGAGGAGCTCGTCGTGGGTGCGCAGCAGCTCCGCGTTCTGCACCCGGAGCTCGTCGAGCGCGTCCGCCCCGTACCCCATCGTGACCGACCGGCCGAGGGCGTCGAGCGTGGCGGCGTCGGTCTGCGCGGACGCCCCGAGCCGCACGGTGAGCGTGACGTGCCGGCCGTCGACCGCGCGCGAGACCTCGTCCACCAGCCGCCGGGCCGCGGGGACGCCGCCGTCCGCGGCGAGCCCGGAGTCCTGCAGGGCGGCGGCGGACGCGACGTCCGCCCGCAGCCGGGCGCCGCCGACGCCCCGGTCGAGGTCGATCGTGACCTCCGCGGGTCCGAGGGCGATCGCGGCGCGCCCCACCTCGGAGAGCGCGGTGGCGACGCGGACCTGCGCGTGCAGGTCGAGGCCCAGGGTCCGGGCGATCTCCCGGCCCGCACGGCGCAGCGCGAGCAGGTCGGTGTCCGACTCGAGGCGGGTCGCCAGCAGGGGCGTCGCACGGGCCGGCATCAGGGCCTCGCCCCGACGGGCGCGACGACGACGCACGCGTCGTCCCGGCGCACCGCGAAGTCCCGCATCAGCAGGCCCGCGACGACGAGCGGCCCGGCGTCGGCGACCCGCGGGTAGCCCCCGATCCCCGTGCGGTCCGTCAGCCCGTCCGAGTGCATGAGCAGGAGGTCGCCCGCGTCGAGCGGCAGGGTGGTCTCGCGGACGGTGCGGGTGTGCGTCCCGGCGATCCCGGGCTGGCTCAGCAGGCTGCGGGGCCGGCCGGCGCCCTGCACCGACCCGACGATGTTGCCGAGGCCGGCGTACCGCAGCGTGCCGCCCTCCGCGCGCGCCACGGCGACGGCCGCGCCCCGGGTGCCGCCGAGGGCCGCGTGCACGCGCCCCAGCAGCGCCGACGGGCCCGCGTCCGGCGCGTCGAGGAAGGCCCGGACGGCGGCCTGCGACGCTGCGGCGGCCAGCGGGCCGTGCCCGAGCCCGTCGGCGACGAGGACGGTCGTCGCCCCCGCGTCGTGCCGGATCGCGTGGGCGTCGCCGCTGACCGGCTGCCCGGTCATGGCGCGGACGAGCCCGGCGGGCTCGGCGGGGTCCGGCCGCGCGCCGGGAGAGGCGAAGGTCGCCGCGACCACCGTGCCCTGGCCCGGCGACGACCAGGCGTCCCACGTGGTCGTGAGCCGCGGCAGCGTCCCCAGCCCGATGCCGAGCGTGCCGCGCGACGAGACGCCGTCCCGCATCGCGGCGCCGAGGTCGCGCATGCCCGGCCCCGCGTCGACGGCGAGCACCTCGAGCGCCGCGTGGCCGTCCCAGCGCCGGACGCGCAGCAGCACGGAGCCCGAGCCCGCGTGGCGCGACTGGTTCGTCGCGAGCTCCGACACGACGAGACCGGCCTCCGCGGCCCGGGCGTCGCCGAGCCCCAGCCGGGTCGCCGCCGTCGTCGCCGCGCGGCGCACCGCTCCCACCGCCGACGAGTGGTCGACGGTGTGCCAGACGCCGGCCTCGGAGGCGATCGTCGTCGCGTCCGTCGCGGCACTTCCGGGCCCCGACGTCATCGCGACCAGGTCGCGATCTCGACCCGTGTCCCGGCGCCCGGGCGGGTGTCGATCGAGAAGTGCTCGACCAGCCGGCGGGAGCCGGACAGGCCGAGACCCAGCCCGCTCCCGCTCGTCCAGCCGTCGGTGAGCGCCAGGTCGAGGTCGGGGATCCCCGGCCCCTCGTCGGAGAACACCGCGCGGACGCCGGAGCGCCCGCCGTCGGCGAGGAGCTCGACCTCGACCTCGCCGCCGCCCCCGTACACGAGCGTGTTCCGGGCGAGCTCGCTCGCCGCCGTCACCAGCTTGGTCTGGTCGACGAGCGACAGCCGCGCCTGCTGGGCGACGGCACGGACCAGCTGCCGCACGCGGACGACGTCGGCGTCCGCCCGCACCGTCAGGGTCTCCACGGTCGAGACCGCGGGGGCCGTCGTCATCTCGCCTCGCGCTCGGCGGCGGCGAGCAGGACGTCCTCTGCCGACTCCTCCTCGGGCGCGAGCAGGGCGAGTCCACGCTCGACGTCGAGCGCCGTGCGCACCCCCCCGAGGGAGAGGCCCAGCTCGACCATGGTGATCGCCACGGCAGGACGCATGCCGACGACCACCGTGCGGGCGTCGAGCACGCGCGAGATCGCCGCCACGGCCGCGAGCATGCGGCCGATGAAGCTGTCCACGATCTCCAGGCCGGAGATGTCGATGACCACGCCCCGCGCCCCGGTCCGCGTGATGCGGTCGGCCAGGTCCTGCTGCAGGGCGAGCGCCGTGTCGTCCTGGAGGTCGACCTGGATCGAGACCAGCAGCGTCGACCCGATCTTGAGGATGGGGACCGCGTCGCTCACGCGAGCACCCCGGCGGGGGAGCGGCGACCCTCCCGCAGCGCGTCCACGAGGGCGTCCGCCAGGGTGGCGCGGGTACGGATGTCCCCGAACTCGATGCCGAGGGCCACGATCGTCTGCGCGATCTGGGGCCGGATGCCGCTGATCGTGCACTCCGCGCCCATGAGCCGGGCCGCGACCACGGTCTTCAGGAGGTGCTGCGCGACCTGCGTGTCGACGGCCGGGACGCCCGTGATGTCGATGATGGCCTGCGTGCTGCCGGTCTCCACGAGGGAGTTGAGCAGCTTCTCCATGACGACCTGGGTGCGCGCCGAGTCGAGCGTGCCGACGAGCGGGACCGCGACGATGCCCTCCCACAGCTTCACCACGGGCGTCGAGAGCTCGAGGAGCTGCTCGGCCTGCTCGCTGATGATCGCCTCGCGCGCCGCGGCGAAGGTCTCGAACGTGAACAGCCCGAGCTCGTCGACCAGGCGCAGGAGCGGCAGGAGGTCGGTGGAGCCGCCGGAGCCGCCGGAGCCGTCCGCCAGGGCGTACAGGCCCTCCTTGAGGGCGAAGACGCCGACGGCGGTCTCCCGGGGCGTGAAGCCGAGCCGGGCGCGGGCCGCGGAGACGTCCGACAGGATGCCGCGCAGCTGGTCGAAGGCCTCGGCCCCGACCGTCGTGGCGCCGGCGCGGAGGCCGTCGACGAGGGCGTCGAAGATGTCCGACTGCTCTCGCTCGAGCTCGCCGCGCGTCGTGCGTCCGCGCAGCTCGTGCGCGGCGGCGTCCAGCCAGGCGGAACGGACGGTCTCCGCGCGGTCGGTGAGGGACTGTGCCAGGTCGGCGGGCGCGAGAGTGGGCATCGCGGATCCTCCCGGAGGTGCAGGGGGGTGGCGGCCGGCTGCTCGACCGCGGATCAGTGTACGCAGCGGCGGGCGGGGTGCCGCACCGTGCACGGCACCCCGCCCGCCCCCTGCCGGGATTTCACCCGCCCGCGACGTGGCTCAGGCGCGGTGCTCGCGGTAGTAGCGGATCAGCGCCTGGGTGGAGGAGTCCTGCGCGGCGAGGGCGGCGTCGTCGCCGGAGACCGCCGGCGCGATCTCGAGGGCGAGCTTCTTGCCCAGCTCCACGCCCCACTGGTCGAAGCTGTCGATGCCCCACACGACGCCCTGGACGAACGTGATGTGCTCGTACAGGGCCACGAGCTGGCCCAGCACCGACGGCGTGAGCGACGGCGCGACGATCGACGTCGTGGGCCGGTTGCCGGAGAAGACGCGCGCGGCGACGATCTCCTCGGGCGTGCCCTCGGCGTGCACCTCGTCGGCCGTCTTGCCGAAGGCCAGGGCCTTGGTCTGGGCGAAGAAGTTCGCGAGGAACAGCTCGTGCACGTCGGCGCCCGGCGCCACGGCCTTGCCGTCGCCCTCGGCGTCCGCCAGCGGGTAGGCGGGGGTCGCGACGGCGATGAAGTCGGCGGGGATGAGGCGCGTGCCCTGGTGGATGAGCTGGTAGAACGCGTGCTGCCCGTTGGTGCCCGGCTCGCCCCAGAAGACCTCGCCCGTCTGCGTCGTGACCGGGGAGCCGTCCGAGCGCACGGACTTGCCGTTCGACTCCATCGTGAGCTGCTGCAGGTAGGCCGGGAACCGGTGCAGCTGCTGGGCGTAGGGCAGCACGGCGTGCGTGTGCGCGCCGAGGAAGTTGCCGTACCAGACGTTCAGCATCCCCATGAGGACGGGGACGTTGGCCTCGAACGGCGTGCTGCGGAAGTGCTCGTCGACGGTGCGGAAGCCCGCGAGCAGGTCGCGGAAGACGTCGGGGCCGAACGCGATCGCGAGCGACGTGCCGATCGCGGAGTCCACGGAGTAGCGGCCGCCCACCCAGTCCCAGAAGCCGAAGGCGTTGGCCGGGTCGATGCCGAAGGCCGCAACCTTGTCGAGCGCGGTGGAGACGGCGACGAAGTGCTTCCCGACGGCGGCCTGGCGGGCCTCGTCCGTGTCCTCGATGGCGCCCGCCGCGACCAGGCCCTCCCAGAGCCAGGCGCGGGCGAGGCGTGCGTTGGTGAGCGTCTCGAGGGTGCCGAACGTCTTCGAGGCCACGATGAACAGCGTGGTCTCCGGGTCGAGGTCGGCCGTCTTCTGCGCGACGTCCGTCGGGTCGATGTTCGACACGAAGCGGGCCTCGAGGTCCGCGCGGCCGTACGGCTTGAGCGCCTCGTAGACCATGACCGGCCCGAGGTCGGAGCCGCCGATGCCGATGTTCACCACCGTGCGCACCGGCTTGCCGGTCACGCCCGTCCACGACCCGTCGCGGACCTGGTCGGCGAACGCGCCGAGCTTGTCGAGCTCGGCCTGCACGTCTGCGTCCACGTCCTGCCCGTCGACCACCAGCCGCGGCTGCGTGCCCGGCGCGCGGCGCAGCGCCGTGTGCAGCACCGCACGGTCCTCGGTGACGTTGATGTGCTCGCCGGTGAACATCGCCTCGATGCGCTCCGGCAGGTGCACCTCGTGGGCGAGCCGGACCAGCAGGTCCAGGGTCTCGTCCGTCGCGAGGTTCTTCGACAGGTCGACGTGCAGGTCGCCCGCGACGTGGGTCATGCGCTCGGCGCGGCCCGGGTCGTCGGCGAACCAGCCGCGCAGGTCGCCCCGGAACTCCTGGTAGTGGGCGTAGAGGTCGCCCCAGGAGGTCGTGGTGGTGGGATCGACGGGGGAGGAGGTCATGGGCTCAACGGTACTGACCTCCCCGGCGGCCAGCCACGGCGACCGCCTGTCGGCCGCGCCCCGGGGGCGCTGCCGCTTGGAACGGTTCAGGAGTCCACCCGCCGCAGCGGTTGCGCGGCCCGCGCGCGCTGCCAGGATGACGACCAGCCGGGAACGGGCCCGGCCTGGCGTAGGAGAGGGACGCATGGCGAATTTCACGGTCTGGAAGTTCGACGACCCGGACGGCGCCGACCGCGCCTTCAAGGCCCTCAAGGGCGGCGAGGCCGACGGCCTCGTGAAGGTCGTCGACCACGCGGTGGTGACCTGGCCGGAGGGTGCGGCGAAGCCGGACACCCACGGCTCGCACGACGACACCGCCAAGGCCACCGGCTGGGGCGCCGTCTGGGGCCTCCTGCTCGGCGCGCTGTTCTTCCTGCCGGTCCTGGGCGCCGCTGCGGGCGCCGTGATCGCCGGCATCACCCGGTCGCTGTCCGACGTGGGCATCACCGGCAAGGACCTCGAGACGATGAAGAAGGAGATCGTGCCCGGCACGTCGGCGCTGTTCGTCGTGACCGAGCCGATCGACCCCGACCGCCTGGGGGAGCGCCTGCACGGCATCAACGCGACCCTGGTCAGCACCAACCTCACGGACGAGGAGCGCAGGATCCTGCTGGAGTCCTTCGGCCAGTGAGGCCCGGCCGGCCCTCGCGCCGCCCGGCCGACGAGCCCGCCGCGCCCCTCGGGGTCGGCGGGCTCGCCCGCGTCAGGCGGGCTGCCAGCGGTTGCCCCACCGGCGCGTGAGCACGGCGCCGAAGGTGTCCGCCAGCGCGTCGACCCGGTCGTGCACGGCGTCCGCCACGCGGTGCGCGGCCGCGTCGTCGTCGGCCGTGAAGCGCACCGTCACGCGCGCCCGCCCGCGCACGACCCCGACGTCGAACGCCTCGACGGTCACGAGGTCGCGGGCCGCGCCGGCCGCGGCCGGCAGCACGTCGGCAGGGTCGACGCCCGGTTGCAGGAGGCCGACGCCGAGCGTCACGCGGTAGGAGGGCACGCGGCGATCCTGCCACCCGGGGACGACGGCGGACCTCCCGGCCGCCCCGCGTCGCGACCCGTCCGACGCGCACCGTCCCGTCACAGGTCGCCCCGGTCGCCGACACGCCCGCCCCCGTAGACTCGCCGCCGTGACTGCCGACCCGTCGACCTCACCCTCCCCCGCGCCGGTCCCCGGCCCGGCGACCGGCCCCCGGGCCGTCGCCCTCGAGATCGCCGTGCAGGACGTGGCCGGCGCGCGCGTCGCCGCCGCGGGCGGGGCCGACCGGCTCGAGCTGTGCGCCGCGCTCGCGGGCACCGGCGGCCTCACCCCGTCCACGGGGATGGTCGCCGCCGTCGCCGACGCGCTGCGCGGCACCGGCGTGGGCGTGCACGTGCTCGTGCGGCCCCGCGCCGGCGGGTTCGTCTTCTCGGCCGAGGAGACCGACGTCCAGGTGCGCGACGTGCGCTCCGTGCTCGACGCCGGCGCTGACGGCGTCGTCGTCGGCGCGATGACCCCGGCCGGCGAGGTCGACGCCGCGGCGCTCGCGGCGTTCGTCGCCGCGGCCGGCGACGCGGAGGTGACCTTCCACCGCGCGATCGACCAGGTCGCGCGGCCCGTCGACGTGCTGGAGGTCCTCGCGTCCGCCGGCGTGCGGCGCGTGCTGACCTCGGGCGGGGCGCCGCGCGCGGGAGAGGGCCTGGACGCGCTCGCCGCCCTCGCCGGCCGCGGCCGCGAGCTCGGCGTCGAGATCATGGCCGGCGGCGGCGTCCGGGTCGAGGACCTGCCCGCCCTCGTCGCGGCCGGCGTGCACGCCGTCCACCTCTCCGCGCGTCGCACCGTGGTCGCCGACGGCGGCCCCGGCGGCGGCGGAGCCAGCGGCTACGACGTCACCGACCCCGACGTGGTCGCCGCGACCCGTGCCGCCCTCGACGCCGGGACCGCCCCGTGAGCGGCGCCGTCCAGGCCCTGGCCGTCGCGGCGACGACCGACCCCGCCCAGGGGTACGACGGCTTCATCGGCTGGGTGCTCGGCCTGATGACCACGCTCGGCGAGGTCGGCGTCGGCGCCGCCGTCCTGCTCGAGACGTTCATCCCGCCCATCCCGTCCGAGGCCGTGCTGCCCGCCGCCGGCTTCCTCGCCTACGACGGCCAGATGAACGCCTGGCTCGCCATCGCCGCGGCGACCGCGGGCGCCGTCGTCGGCGCCTGGATCTGGTGGGGCCTGGGGCTCGCGCTGGGCCGCCACCGCACCCGCGCCATCGTCGACGCCATCCCCCTGATGGACGGGACCGACTTCGACAAGGCCGAGGCGTTCTTCGCCAGGTGGGGCCGCATCGCCGTGCTCGCCGGCCGCTGCGTGCCGCTGGTGCGCAGCTTCATCTCCATCCCCGCCGGCATCGAGCGCATGCCGTTCTGGTCGTTCACGCTCTACACCGCCATCGGCTCCGGCGTCTGGAACGCCATCTGGGTGGGCCTGGGCTACGCCTTCGGCCCCGCCATCGAGCCCGTGCTGGAGCAGTGGAGCGGCATCATCTCCAACGCCGTGCTCGTGGTCATCGGGCTGCTCGTGCTGTGGTTCGTCGTGGTGCGGCTGCGGCAGCGCTACCTCGCCCGCCGCGGCCCGCGCGAGCCCGAGCGCCGGCACGGTCGCACGCGCTGACGCACGGCGTCGCCGCGCCGCCGGTGATGTTCCCGGACGCCGCGACGTTCGTCGTCCGCTGACCTACCTCGGCACGATCGGGACTAGCTCGGCGGGGGCGCCGTCGAGGAGCGGACGACGAGGGACGTGGGCAGGCGCAGGTGGCGCTCGCGGGCGGTGCCCTCGAGCAGGTCGAGGACGAGGCGCAGGGCCTCGGCACCCATGCGGTGCATGGGCTGCGCGACGGTGGTGAGCGGGGGAGTGCTGCCCCAGGACTCGGGGACGTTGTCGAAGCCGACGACGGACAGGTCGTCGGGGACGCGCAGGCCCAGCTCCTGGGCGACCTCGAGCACGCGGATGGCGGACAGGTCGTTGGCGGCGAACACGGCGGTGGGCCGGTCGGGGCGGTCGAGCAGGGAGCGGACGGGCGCGTCGGCGAGGTCCGGGCGGTAGCCGCCGACCTTGACGAGCAGCGGGTCGACCGGGATGCCCGCGGCGTCCAGGGCCTGCCGGTAGCCGAGCTCGCGCAGGCGGGCGGACTCCAGGTCCGGGCGGCCGCCCAGGTGGGCGATGCGCCGGTGCCCGAGGGCGATGAGGTGCTCGACGGCCTCGCGGGCGCCGGTCGTGTTGTCGGAGTCGACGGTGGGGGTGCCCTCCGGCCCGGTGTGCGGGTCGACCGCGACGACGGGGACGGGGGAGTCGGGCGACATCACCATCGTGGGCGTCACGACGATGGCCGCGTCCACGAGCGTCCCGGCGAGCCGGGACAGCGACCGCCGCTCCCAGCCGGCCTGCGCGCCGCCGTCGGTGCGGCCGGCGTAGGCGAGGAGCTCGTAGCCGGTGCCGTCGACGGCGGCGGAGATGCCCTTGAGCAGCTCGGTGGAGTACGGCTCGAACTCGGCGACGAGGACGCCGATGACGTTGGTGCTGGTGCGGCGCAGGCTGCGCGCCACCAGGGAGGACTCGTAGCCGAGGTCCTCGACGACGGCCAGCACCCGCTCCGAGGTGGCCGCCGCGACGCCGTACCGGCTGTTCACCACCTTCGACACGGTGGCCACCGAGACGCCGGCGACGCGCGCCACGTCGGAGATGGTGACGCGCCCCGGTGCGGGGGCGGGGACACCCGCGGCGGGCGGGTCGGCGGCGGTGCTCACGAGTCGACAGTATGCGGCACGGGCGCGCCCGTCACGCGGCTCGCCCGCCGTCTGGAGGGGGAGGGGGTGAGGTTTCGAAATCGTTATCGACAACGATTGACGAATCGGCCGGGCGCCTGCCACTCTCGTGCTCAGGCACTCACCACCTCGCGGCAGCGCCGCTGCCGTGCCCGTCGACGAAGACAAGGGATCGATGATGACGAGGACGAGGATCATGCGCGGCGCCACCGCGGTCGCGCTCGGGACCACCGTGGCGCTCCTGGGCGCCGCCTGCGCGGGCCAGGGCAGCGGCTCCCAGGGCGGCGACGACGGCGGCAGCACGGCCGACGCCAGCACGATCACGTGGTGGCACAACTCGAACACCGGCGAGGGCAAGGAGTACTACGACAAGGTCGCCGCCGACTTCGAGAAGGACCACCCCGGCACGACCGTCAAGGTCAGCGCCATGCAGCACGAGGACATGCTGACCAAGCTCGACGCCGCCTTCCAGGCCGGCGACGCCCCCGACGTGTTCATGGAGCGCGGCGGCGGCGAGCTCGCCTCCCACGTCGAGGCCGGCCTGCTCAAGGACATCTCCGAGCCCGCCGCCGACACGATCAGCACCATCGAGCCGTACATGTCCGGCTTCCAGGTGGACGGCGCGTCCTACGCGCTGCCGTTCTCCATCGGCGTCGTCGGCTTCTGGTACAACAAGTCGCTCTTCGACAAGGCGGGGATCACCGAGACCCCCACCACGATGGACGAGCTGTACGCCGACTTCGACAAGCTGAAGGCCGCGGACGTCACGCCCGTGTCCGTGGGCGCCGGCGACAAGTGGCCGGCCGCGCACTACTGGTACTACAACGTGATCCGGCAGTGCTCCGCGGACACGCTCGACGCGGCGATCAAGGACGTCGACTACTCCGACCCGTGCTTCGTCAAGGCCGGCGACACCCTCGACGAGCTCATCGCCACCCAGCCCTTCAACAAGGGCTTCCTCACCACCCCGGCGCAGTCCGGCCCGACGTCGGCGTCCGGCCTGCTCGCCACCGGCAAGGTCGCGATGGAGCTGGCCGGCCACTGGGAGCCCGGCGTCATGCAGGGCCTCACCGAGGACGGCAACGGCCTCGGCGACGACACGGGCTGGTTCCCGTACCCGTCCATCGAGGGCCAGCAGGGCACCGACGGCGCCCAGATGGGCGGCGGCGACGCGTGGGCCGTGTCGAAGGACGCGCCGGACGCGGCGGTCGACTTCGCGCAGTACCTGCTGAGCGACGAGGTGCAGAAGGGCTTCGCCGAGCTCGACATGGGCCTGCCGACCAACCCGACGGCGTCGTCGTCGGTCTCCGACCCGGCGCTCGCCGAGCTCCTCGACGTGCGCGACAACGCCCCGTCGATCCAGCTCTACCTGGACACGCTGCTCGGCACCTCCGTGGGCGGCGCGATGAACGACGAGATCGCCCTGCAGTTCGCCGGCAAGGCGACCCCGCAGGACGTCGTCGACGCGGTGCAGTCCGCGGCCGAAGCGGACCAGTGACCGGCCGATGACGGACACCGTCCTCCGGTCCGCCGACCGTGCCTCCGCACGGTCGGCGGACCGCCGTCCGCACGGGCACCGCAGCACGGCCGCGGTGTGGCGCAAGCGGGCGGAGATCGCCCTCTTCGTGACGCCGGCCCTCGCGCTCCTGGTGGCCTTCGTGGTGGTCCCGATCGCCACGGCCGTGCAGATGTCGCTGTACAGGTGGAAGGGCTTCGGCCCGATGGTCGACTTCGTCGGCCTGCGCAACTACGTCTCGGTGCTGACCAACGAGGTCTTCACGGACGCCGTCGTGCACAACCTCGTCATCGTGGTGGGCTCGATCCTGCTGCAGCTGCCCCTCGGCCTCGCGATCGCGCTGCTGCTCAACCGCAAGATGTGGGGCCAGGGCCTGCTGCGCACCATCATCTTCGTCCCGTACGTGCTGGCGGAGGTCATCGCGGGCGTCGTCTGGTTCCAGCTGCTGCAGCCGGAGTACGGCGTCATCGACACGATGCTCGCGGCCGTCGGGCTGCACGGGCCGGAGCAGGGCTTCCTCGGCACCCCCGAGTACGCCCTGTGGACCGTGCTCGTCGTGCTCACCTGGAAGTACCTGGGCCTGGCCGTGATCCTCTTCCTCGCCGGCCTGCAGGGCGTGCCCGAGGAGCTGTACGAGGCCGCCCAGCTCGACGGCGCCACCTGGTGGCAGGTGCAGCGCCGCATCACCATCCCCCTGCTCGGGCCGACCATGCGCACGTGGGGGTTCCTGTCGATGATCGGCTCGCTGCAGCTCTTCGACATGGTGTGGATCCTCACCGGCGGCGGCCCCGCCAACGCGACCACCACGATGGCCACGTTCCTGGTCAACGAGGGCACCAAGCGGCAGAACTTCGGCATCGCCGGCGCCGCCTCGGTGGTGCTGTTCGTCGTCGCCCTGGTGCTCGCCCTCGCCTACCAGCGCTTCGTGCTGCGCCGTGACACCCAGGAGGCCGACCAATGAGCCGCAGACGCGCCGGCGGCGGCAACGTCCTCGTCTACGCGATCGCCCTCGTGGTGGTGGCCGTGACCCTCGGCCCCGTGCTCTACGGGGTGCTCGGCGGGTTCCGCACCAACGCGCAGATCGCCGAGGACCCGGCCGCGATGCCCAGCCCCTGGGTGCTGTCCAACTACGCGAAGGTGCTCGCGCCCGGGTCGCCGTTCTGGGGCTACTTCCTCAACTCGACGATCATCGCCGTGCTCACCACCGCCGTCGTGGTCGTGTTCGGCGTGATGGCCGCGTACCCGCTGGCGCGCTACCGGTTCAAGGGGCGCGAGGCGCTGTTCCTGGTGTTCGTCATCGGGCTGCTGTTCCCCGCCACGGTGGCGATCATCCCGCTGTTCATCCTCGTGACGCAGAACTACCAGATGGGCAACACCTGGTGGGGCGTCGCGCTGCCGCAGGCGGCGTTCGCGCTGCCCATGACGGTCGTGATCCTGCGCCCGTTCCTCATGGCGCTGCCCGCCGAGCTCGAGGAGGCGGCGCAGCTCGACGGCGCCAGCCGGATCGGGTTCTTCTGGCGGATCCTCGTGCCCCTGTCGGGGCCCGGGATGGTGACCGTCGGCGTGCTCGCGTTCGTCGGGTCCTGGAACGCCTACCTCCTGCCGCTGCTCCTGCTGCAGGGCGACATGCGGACGCTGCCCCTCGGCGTCGCCGACTTCTCCTCGGAGCACTCGGCCGACACCGCGGGCGTGTTCGCCTTCACGACGCTGGCGATGATCCCTGCGCTGGTGTTCTTCCTCGCGATGCAGAAGCGCATCGTGAACGGCCTGCAGGGAGCCGTGAAGGGATGACCGAAGGAGAGCACGTGACCCACGCCCCCGCGACGCCCGCGCCCGCCGCGCAGCCCCCGCTGCCCGCGACGCCCGTCGTGACCGAGCGCGTCCGCGCGCTGCACGCCCGGATGACGCTCGAGGAGAAGCTCGCGCAGCTCGTCGGGTACTGGCTCGACCAGGGCGGCGAGGTGGTGGCACCGATGCAGGGGGAGATGGCGGCCGGCGACGGCGGCCGGCTCGAGGAGATCACCCGGCACGGCATCGGCCACTACACCCGCGTGTACGGCACCCGGCCGGTGGACCCGGCCGAGCGGGCCGCCTGGCTGTGGGCGGAGCAGCAGCGCCTGCGCCGCGAGACCCGGCTCGGCATCCCCGCCCTCGTGCACGAGGAGTGCCTCACCGGCCTGTCCGCGTGGAAGGCCGCGACGTTCCCGACCCCGCTGGCGTGGGGCGCGTCGTTCGACCCGGAGCTCGTGGCCGAGATGGGCCGCGTCATCGGCGCCTCGATGCACGAGCTGGGCGTGCACCAGGGGCTCGCGCCCGTGCTCGACGTCGTCCGCGACCCCCGCTGGGGCCGCGTCGACGAGTGCATCGGCGAGGACCCGTACCTCGTCGGCACGGTCGGCACCGCCTACGTGCGCGGCCTGCAGGACGCCGGCGTGCACGCCACGCTCAAGCACTTCGTCGGGTACTCCGGCTCCCGCGCCGGGCGCAACCACGCGCCCGTCTCGGCGGGCCCCCGCGAGATGGCCGACGTCTACCTGCCGCCGTTCGAGATGGCGGTGCGCGACGGCGGCGTGCGGTCCGTCATGGCGTCGTACGTCGACGTCGACGGCGTGCCGATGCACGCCAGCGCGGAGCACCTCACGGAGATCCTGCGCGAGCGGTGGGGCTTCGACGGCACCGTCGTCGCCGACTACTTCGGCGTCGCCTTCCTCGAGGTGATGCACCGCGTGGCCGCCGACCGTGGCGAGGCCGCCGCCCAGGCGCTCGAGGCCGGCCTCGACATCGAGCTGCCGTCGGGCGACGCGTACCTCGAGCCGCTCGCGGAGCTCGTCCGCGCGGGCGGGCTCGACGAGCGGTACGTGGACCGCGCCGTGCTGCGCGCCCTCGCGCAGAAGGAGGAGCTCGGGCTGCTCGACGACGACGCCTTCGCCGGCGAGCCGCCGGCGGTCGTCGACCTCGACTCGCCCGCGCACCGCGACGTGGCCCGCCGCCTCGCCGAGGAGTCGCTCGTCCTGCTCACCAACGACGGCGTGCTGCCCCTGAAGGGATGGAGCGCCGCGCCCGCGCGCGTCGCCGTCGTCGGCCCCAACGCGCACCGCAGCGACGCCCTCATGGGCTGCTACTCGTTCGCCAACCACGTGCTGGCGCACCACCCCGAGGTGCCGAAGGGCTTCCACATCCCCACCGTCTTCGAGGCGATCGGGGGCGCGTTCCGCTCCGCCGGGCTGCCCCAGCCGGAGCTGGTGCACGCCGCCGGCTGCGACGTCGAGGGCGAGGACACGTCCGGCTTCGCGGAGGCCGTCGCGGCCGCCGCGTCCTCGGACGTGGCCGTCGTCGTGGTGGGCGACCACGCGGGACTCTTCGGCCGCGGCACCGTGGGCGAGGGCAACGACGCGGAGTCGCTGGAGCTGCCCGGCGTGCAGCGGGGCCTCGTCGAGGCCGTGCTGGCCACCGGCACCCCCGTCGTCATGGTGGTGCTCAGCGGCCGCCCGTACGCGATCGACTGGGCGCTCGACGTCGCCGGGGACGACGACGACCGCCGTCCCGGCGCCGTGCTGCAGGCCTTCTTCCCGGGGGAGGAGGGCGGCACGGCCGTCGCCGCCGTGATCGCGGGCGCCGTCAACCCGTCCGGCCGCCTGCCCGTCTCGCTGCCCCGGTCGGCGGGCGCGCAGCCCTACTCCTACCTGCACCCCGTGCTGGGCGGGCCGTCCGACGTCACGTCCACCGACTCGACGCCGCTGCGGCCGTTCGGGTTCGGCCTGTCGTACACGTCGTTCGCGTACACCGACCTGGACGTCGACGCCGAGGTGGCCGCGGGCGGCGACTTCGCGGCCGCCGTGCGCGTCACGAACACGGGGACGGTCGCCGGGTCGGACGTCGTGCAGCTCTACGGGCGCGACGTGCACGGGTCGGTCACCCGGCCCGTGGCGCAGCTCCTCGCCTACCACCGGGTGGCGCTGGAGCCGGGGGAGTCGGCGGTCGTGCGGTTCGACGTCCCCACGACGCGGCTCGCGTTCGCCGACCGCCGCCTCGTGCGCGTCGTCGAGCCCGGCGACGTCGAGGTGTGGGTCGGGTCGCACGTGGCCGCCACGCCCGACGCAGACGCCGAGGACGTGCAGCACGCGACCGGCGGCGCCATCACCAGCTCGCGCCGCTCGGAGAAGCGGGACCTGCCGGGCACCGCGACGCCCCGCGCCACGCTGCTCGTCACGGGCGAGACGTACGCGGTGACCGTCGCCGACCGCCGGGTGGTGACGTCCACGCTCGCGTGACGTCGCCCGACGTGCAGCAGGGTGGCCGTGCCCCGGTCAGGATGGGGCATGGCCACCCTGCTGCACGTCGTCCGGTCCGCCGTCGCGCCCGTGACGCGCACGCGCACCTTCCGGGCGGTGGCGCCGCGGGCGCTGCCGCCCGTCGAGCGGGCGCTGGCGCGGCTCACCCGCGGGCGGTTCCAGCTCAGCGCGGTGCTGGTGCCGTCGCTCGTGCTGCACACGACCGGGGCGCGGTCGGGGGAGCCTCGCGACACCTACCTCATGTACACGCCGCTGGGCGCGGGGCGGCTCGTGGTGGCGGGCACGTCGTTCGCGCGCGACCGGCACCCGGCCTGGACGTACAACCTGCTCGCCCACCCGGACGCGGCGGTGAGCATCCGCGGCCGGCGCTACCCGGTGCGGGCCACGCTGGTCGAGGACGACGCGGAACGGGACGCCGTGTGGGAGCGCATCGAGGCGCAGTGGCCGGGCTACCGCGCGTACGAGCGGGACTCCGGGCGGGTGGTGCGCCTGTTCCGGCTCGAGCGCGCCGGCCGCCCGGTCTGACGGCGACGAGCGACGGGGGACGGGGCGTGTCCGGGACGCACTTCGAGCAGATGGCGGACGCCTACGCGGCCGCCCGGCCGCCGTACCCCGCCGCGCTGTACGACGCGCTCGTCGCCGAGGGGGCCGCCGGCCCGGGCGTCCGCGCGCTCGAGGTGGGTGCCGGGTCGGGGCTCGCCACCGCGGAGCTGGTCCGCCGGGGGACGGACATCGTCGCGCTCGAGCCCGGCGCCAGGCTCGCCGCGCTCCTGCGCGAGGCGGTGCCCGGCACGGAGGTGCTCGTGTCCCGGCTGGAGGACGCCGTCTTCCCGCGGGCAGGGTTCGACGCCGTCGTGGCGGCCACCGCGATGCACTGGGTGGACCTCGACGCGGTGCTGCCGACGCTGCACGACGCGCTGCGCCCGGGCGGTCGCCTCGCCGTCTGGCGCAACGTCTTCGGCGACGACGCCGTGCGGACCGCCTTCCGGGACCGTGTGGGCGAGATCGTCGCCCGGCGCCGTGGCCCCGACGACGCCCCCGCCCGCGAGGCGCGCCCCACGATGGCGGAGCTCGGTGCCGGCGGCTGGTTCGAGCCGGTCCGCACCGAGCGGTGGCGGTGGTCGGTCGAGCTCACCGGGGGCCAGGTGCGCGGCCTCTTCCGCACCTTCAGCGACTGGACCGCGGACGAGGCCGAGGAGGCGGGCGCCGCGGCGGACGAGCTCGGCGGCCGCGTCACCGAGCACTACCGGTCGGTGCTGCACCTCCTGCGCCGCCGAGACCGGTGACCACCGCGTGCACCGTCGCGGCGACGAGGCCGCGGTCCAAGGGCTCGTCGTCGGACGCCCGGTGCATGGGCCAGCCCTCGATCAGCGCGTCGAGGGCGCGGCACACCGGCTCGGCGAAGTGCATGCCGAGGCTCGCGCGGCTGCGCAGCAGCCAGGCGCGCATCGTCGCGGCCACGGCCGGGTGGTGGTTGGCGTACGCGTACATCTCGAACAGGAGCGTCACCTCGCGGGCCGTGGCGTAGGCGGGCCCGCAGACGAGCTCGACGACGGCGGCCTCCGCCTCGGCGGGCGTCGCGGCGTCGGCGAGGGCTCGGTGGTACTGGACCGACATCGTGTCCGCCAGGCGCGCGAACGCCTGGGCGAGCAGGTCGTCCATGCCGTCGAAGTAGTAGGTGACGGACCCGAGCGGCACCTGCGCGCGGGCGGCGATCCGGCGGTGGGTGGTGCGGTGCACGCCGACGTCGCCGACGACGTCCAGCGCGGCGTCGAGGATGCGGTCCCGCCGCCCAGGGTCGTTGGGGACCTCTCGCCGTGTGCCGCTCACGCGGCCATCCTCCCCGACATCGCCGCCCTCCCCAAGTGTGTACGCTTGTACAACTCGCCTTCGTGACCCGGGAGCCACCCCCTCGTGACCGCCAGCCTCCGCGCGCGCCGCAACGCGCTGTACGCGCTCTTCTTCCTCAACGGCATCGCCATCTCCTCGTGGGTCACGCGCACCCCCGACGTGCGCGACCTCGTCGGCGCCACCACCGGGCAAATGGGGCTCATCCTGTTCGGCCTGTCCGTGGGGTCGATGATCGGCATCCTGGCCTCCGGCCCGCTCGTGGCGCGCTGGGGCACCCGGCCCGTCACGGCGGTGGGGGTCGGCGCGATGGCGGTCGGCGTCGGGGTGGTCGGCGTGGGCGCGGCGCTCGGCTCGGGCGCCGTGGTCGCCCTGGGGCTGGGCCTCGTCGGGTGCGGCATGGGCGGCGGCGAGATCGCGCTGAACGTCGAGGGCGCGGAGGTCGAGCGGCTCCTCGGCCGCTCCGCGCTGCCCGCCATGCACGGGTTCTTCAGCCTCGGCACCGTCGTGGGCGCCACCGTCGGGATGGTGCTCACGGCCGTCGCGTCCCCGGTCGTCGTGCACCTGCTGGCGGCCGCCGCGGTGATGCTCGCCGGGCTCGCGGTCGCGATCCGGCCGATCCCCGCGGGCGTCGGCCGGCGGGACCCCGCCGCGCGGCGCGCCGACGTCGTCGCCGGGCCGCCCGTGTGGAAGGACACCCGGCTGCTGCTCATCGGCGGCATCATCCTCGCGCTCGCGCTGGCCGAGGGCGCCGCCAACGACTGGCTGCCGCTCGTCATGGTCGACGGGCACGGATTCGACGCGGCCCTCGGGTCCGCCGTGTACGCCGTGTTCGCCGCCTCCATGACGCTCGGCCGGTTCGTGGGCGGGCGGTTCGTGGACCGGTTCGGGCGTGCGGCCGTGCTGTGCGCCAGCGCGGTCGTGGGAGCGGCCGGTCTCGCGCTCGTGATCTTCGCGGACCAGCAGTGGGTCGCGGCGGGCGCCGCCGTCCTGTGGGGGCTCGGCGCGTCGCTCGGCTTCCCCGTGGCGCTGTCGGCCGCGGGCGACTCCGGCCCGAACCCGGCCGCGCGGGTGTCCCTCGCCGCCACCCTCGGCTACGTCTCGTTCCTCGTGGGGCCGCCGGTGCTCGGCTTCCTCGGCGACCACTACGGCCTGCGTTCCGCGCTGATCGTCGTCCTCGTGCTGGTCGCCGCGGCCGCGTTCCTCGCGCCCGCGGCGGGGACCCCGCACCCGGCGGCCGTCGTCGACCGGGACCTGCCCCGGGACCCGCGCGCCGTCGAGGCCGCGCTCCGCGACGGCGGGGGCACGGACCGGCTGGTCGCGATGGTCCACGGGTCCGAGGCGCTCGCCGACGACGCCTACGTCCGGACCCTGCTCGCCGTCGTCCGCGACCCGCGCCAGGAGGACCTGCTGCGGCAGGAGGCCGTCACGACCGCGGCGCTCGCCGTCGCGCCCGGTGCCGGGGACCTGGAGGACGAGCTCGTCGACGCCCTGCTCGTCGCGGCGCACGACGACGACTGGTGGCCCACCCAGGTCGAGGCGCTCGACCGGCTGCGCGGGCGCTCCCTGCCGCCGTCCGCGGTCGCGCGGCTCGACGCCCTCGCCCGCGACGACGCGACCTTCGAGCTGGTGCGCGACGCGGCGAGGGCGGCCCTGCCGACCGCGGAGGAACCGGCCTGACGTCCGTCGCCCTGCCGGTACGGCCCGCGCGCGAGAGGATCGACGTCGGACCCGGGCGCCGCGCCCGGGAGAGCGGCAGGAGGGCCGGCATGACCACCGACGGCGACATCCAGCAGACCATCGGCGACCTCATCGCCCGCGAGCGCGAGCTGCGCGCCCGGCTCGCGCAGGGGGAGATCGACGCGAGCACCGAGCACGAGGAGCTCGCCGCGACCGAGACCCGCCTCGACCAGTGCTGGGACCTGCTGCGGCAGCGGCAGGCGGCGCGCGAGTTCGGCGGCGACCCGGCGCAGGCGAAGGTCCGCCCGGCCGACGTCGTGGAGCACTACCGGGGGTAGCCGGGCGGCGTCAGCGCCCGACCATGCTCATGCCGGCGTCGTCGTAGCGGTTCCCCCGCACGCCGAGGCGGGTGGCGAGGGCGTCGAGCCCGGCGCGCTCGTCGGCCGACAGCGGCACCTCCGTGGCGGCGGCGTTCTCCTCGACGCGCTCGATGCGGCGGGTGCCCGGGATCGGCACGACCCAGGGCTGCTGGGCGAGGAGCCAGGCGAGCGCGATCTGGCCGGGGGTGGCGCCCTTGGCCGCGGCGAGCGCGCGCACGTGGTCGACCAGGGCCTGGTTCGCGGACCGGTTCTCCGCCGTGAACCGGGGGATGGTGCGGCGGATGTCCCCCTGGGCGAACGACGTGCCGGTGTCCACGGTGCCGGTGAGGAAGCCCTTGCCCAGCGGGCTGAACGGGACGAACCCGATGCCGAGCTCGGCGAGCGTGGCGAGCACCTCGGTCTCCGGGTCGCGGGTCCACAGGGAGTACTCGCTCTGCACGGCGGTCACGGGGTGCACGGCGTGCGCCCGGCGGATCGTCGCGGCGGACGCCTCGGAGAGCCCCAGGTGGCGCACCTTGCCCTCCGCGACCAGCTCGCCGACCGTGCCCGCGACGTCCTCGATCGGCACGTCCGGGTCCACGCGGTGCTGGTAGAACAGGTCGATCCGGTCGGTGCGCAGCCGCCGCAGCGAGGCGTCGGCGACGCGACGGATCTGCTCGGGCCGGCTGTCGAGGCCGGCCACGCGGCCGTCGCGGATGTCCCAGCCGAACTTGGTGGCGACCACCACCTGGTCGCGGACGGGCTCCAGGGCCTCGCCCACGAGCTCCTCGTTGACGTAGGGGCCGTACACCTCCGCGGTGTCGACGAACGTGACGCCGCGCTCGACGGCGCCGCGCAGCACGCCGATCATGTCGTCGCGGCTGCCCGGGTTGGGGCCGTAGCTCTGGGACATGCCCATGGCGCCGAGGCCGATCGCCGAGACGTCGAGGCCCTGTCCGAGGGTGCGGGTGTGCATGGGTGGCTCCTGATCTGCAGGTGGTCCGGTCGGTGGTCGGTGGGTCGGGACCCGGTCACGCGTCGGAGGCCGTCAGCCGCCCGGAGGCGACGGCGTCCAGGAAGGCGGCGTAGTCGCGGTCGTTCTGGTCCGCGTAGTCGGCGGCGAAGTCGGCGACCGCCACGTCGAAGCGGTCGCTGGCGCCGAGGTAGGCGGCGAGGGCGACGCGGTCGCCGGAGCGGGCGTGCGCCCGGGCCAGCGCGTCGCCGCAGAGCTGGGCGTAGGTGCGCGCCCCGGCGGCGCTCATCGCCTCCACGTCCACACCGCCCTTCCAGTCGTAGAGCTGGCGGAGGTAGTAGTCGCGGGCGACGCCGTCGACGCCCGCGACGCGCTGCCAGCCGAGGAAGACGTCGCCCGCCGCCTGCATGAGACGCTGCCCGCGTACCACCCGCTCGCCGTGGTTGTCGTACCGGCTCCGCGGCAGGAAGCGCTCCAGGACGGAGGCCTCCGCCTGCTTGGCCTGCAGCACCAGGGTGTCCGCGTCGTCGCGGCCGCGCAGCAGCACCACCCACGCGCGCGTCCCGACGCTGCCGACGCCGACCACCTTGCGGGCCATGTGCAGGTACGTGTACTCCGCCATCGGGTGGTGCTCCTGCTGGAGCGTCGGCAGGTAGGAGGAGATGAGGCCCCGCATCCAGTCCTCCGCCCGCTCGCGGTCGCGGGCGAGGGGGAACAGGTCCTCGATCGGCACGACGAGGGGCGGGCTGGCCGCGATGCGCAGCTCGCCGCCGGTGACCTCGACGAGCTTGGCCGTGGCGCGCGTGCTGTCCTTGGTCCGGGCCTTCGCCAGGTCCGCCTCCAGCCGTTCCACCTGCTTGCGGCCGACGCGCCTGGCCCGGTGCTCCGCCTCGACGTACGCCACGACGCGGTCCGTGTCGAGGCGGTCGTACCACCCCTCGAGCACGCCGGTGCCGGCCAGCTGCAGCATGCGCTCCCGGTAGGCCCGCACGGCGGCGAGGTCGATGTCGCGGCGCTCCGCGTCGCCGAACCCTCTGTGCCGGCCCGCCACCTCGACGCTGGCCGCCAGGCGCTTGACGTCCCACTCCCACGGGCCCGGGAGGGTCTCGTCGAAGTCGTTGATGTCGAACACCATGGCCCGCTCCGGCGTGCCGAAGACGCCGAAGTTCGACAGGTGCGCGTCGCCGCAGACCTGCGTGACGATCCCCGACACGGGGGTGCGCGCCAGGTCGGTGGCCATGAGCAGCGCGGCGCCGCGGTAGAACGTGAACGGGGAGACCATCATCCGCCGGTGCCGGATCGGCACGAGCTCCGGCACCCGCGTGGCCTCCTGCTCCTCGAGGAGCGCCACCGGGTCGGCGCGGTCGGGCGGGGGCGCCCACCCCGCGTGGGACGTCCGCGGGGTGCGGCGCCGGGCGGCCCTCCCGTGCTCGGCCCGGCGCGCGAAGTCGGTGGGCGGGGGCGGCGCGAGCTCCTCGGTCACGTCCTCACGGGTGCCCACGGGACCACCTCCCTGCCTCCTCGTCCGATCGTGGGCCTCGCCGCCGGGCGTCGCACCCGGGCGGCCGCGACCGGGGGGCGCACAGGTCAGCGCGGGTCCACGCGCAGGGTGGTCGAGGTGGCGGTCGCGCTGGTGATCGACCGCACGGCCGAGCCGTCGCCGTACTTGGCGTGGTAGGCGGCGTCGATCGCGTCGTCGTGGGTGTCGTCGCGGGTGAAGGTCACCTCGGCGCGCACGCCGCCGGCGTCGATCTCGCCGGTCCCGGTGCGCTGCACGCCCCGGTACCAGGCGCCCTCGGTCCCGCGCACGGAGCGCAGGTAGAGCGCGCCGTCGACGACGACGTGCCACACGATCCGGGGCGTGCGCAGCGTGCCGTCGGGGCGGTGCGCGGCGACGCGGAGCTCGCCGTCGCCGTCGATCGCCGCCAGGTCGGCGGGGTTCCAGCCGGTCATGACTCCTCCTCGGTGGTGGGCTCGGTGGTGGGCTCGGCAGGGGACGGCGCGACGCCGTCGAGGGCGCGCAGCGCGTTGAGGGTGCGCGGGTAGCCGACGACGGGCAGCAGGTGGGTGACGACCGAGACCAGCGTGGCGCGGTCGTTGCCGACGTTGAGGTTCGCGCGCACGTGCCCGGCCACCTGCGGGTCGGCGCCGCCGAGCGCGACGAGCAGCGCCAGGGTGACGAGCTCGCGGGTCGGCACGTCCAGGCCGCCGCGGGTGTAGTGGTCGCCGAAGCAGTGCGCCGCCAGGGCGCGCTGCACGTGCTGCTCGTCGGCGGGGGTGCTCGCGTGCATGGCGTCGACCGTGTCGCCGCCGACGATCCGCCGCTGCACGGCGAGGCCGTCGGCGGCCCTCGTCTCGGGGGTCACCGTGGCCTGCCCGGGCAGCGGCAGCTCGACGTCGTGGTCGGCGAGCAGCTCGTTCGCCACGACCAGCGCGTCGACCGCGCGGCCGAGCCCCGCGTACGGGACCGCCTGGTAGAGGACCTCCTTCAGCTCGACCGGTGCGACGCCGGCGGCGATGGCGTCGTCGAGCTCCACCCGCAGGACGGCGGTGCCGCCCCGTCGCGACGACGGCGGCGACCCGGAGCAGGGCCCGGAGGCGGGGGGCGAGCGGTGCGTCGCGCTCGACGTCCCCGGCGAACCGGTCGGCGATCGCGACCACCTCGGGGTCGGTGGCCGCGAGCGAGGTGTCGGCGAGGGGCACGGGTCAGGCCTCCGGGATCTCGCGACCGAAGGTCTCGAGGGTGACGGCCTCGGGCTCGGGGCCGCCGCGGCGGCCGGTGTCCAGGGCGTCGATGGCGGCGAGCTCGGCGGCGGTGAGCTCGAAGTCGAGCACGTCGAAGTTCTCCGCGATGCGGTGCGGGGTGACGGACTTGGGGATCGCGGAGCGGCCCTGCTGCAGGTGCCAGCGCAGCATGACCTGCGCGGCGGACTTGTCGTGCGCCTCGCCGATGCCCAGGATGGTCGGGTCCTGCAGGGTGCTGGTGTGCTCGCCGTCGCGGTAGAAGGTGATGCCGCCGATGGGGGACCAGGCCTGGGTGAGGATGCCGTGCGCGGCGTCGGCGGCCAGGACGTCGGGCTGGCGGAAGTACGGGTGCACCTCGACCTGGTTGACGGCCGGCACCACGGACGTCTCGGCCAGCAGCCGGTCCAGGTGGTCGGGCATGAAGTTGCTGACGCCGATCGCGCGGACCCTGCCGTCGGCGAGGAGGGTCTCGAGGGCCTTGTAGGCGTCGACGGTGAGGTCGAACCGCGACGGCAGGGCCTGGTGCAGGATCAGCAGGTCGAGGGTGTCGACGCCCAGCTTGCCGGCGGACTTGTCGAACGCGTGCAGCGTGGCGTCGTAGCCGTAGTCGCTGATCCAGACCTTCGTCTCGAGGAAGACGTCGGACCGGTCGACACCGGAGCGGCGGAGCGCCTCGCCGACCTCGCGCTCGTTGCCGTACGCGGCGGCGGTGTCGATGTGCCGGTAGCCGACGCGCAGCGCCTCGGCCGTCGCCGCGACCGTCTCGTCCGGCGGGGTCTGGAAGACGCCGTACCCGAGGGCGGGCAGCTCGACGCCGTTGTTCAGGGTGAGGGTGGGCACGGGGTTCGTCATGTCCTTCACGCTAGGCACACGACGACGGTCCTGGGAGACCCTGCTGGTACCCCGCTGGCCCGTCCCCCGCACGGTCATCGCCGCGCCCGCCGGGCGGCGGGCAGCACCAGGAGCGCCGCGGCGGCGAGGGCGCCGAGCAGCAGGACGGCGCCCGCGGTCATCGCCGCCGCGTACGTGCCGGTCAGGGCCAGCACGAGGCTCATGCCGAGCGCGCCGCCCAGCTGGTGCACGGAGTTCACGACCCCCGACGCGGCGCCGGCCTGCGACCTGTCGACGCCCGCGATGCCCGACGCCGTGAGGGGCCCGAAGGCCAGGCCCTGCCCGGCGCCGATCAGCGTCATCGGCAGCGCGATGCCGACGGCGTACGACGTGCCCGCGTCGAGGGCGCCCAGCCACGCCGTGCCCGCGACGGCGAGCACCAGCCCGGCCACGAGCAGCACCGCGCCGCTCGCCCGGCGCTGCAGGCGCGGCACGGCGAGCGCGACCACGAAGTTCACCGCCGTCATCGGGAAGTACGCGAACCCGGCCGCCAGGGCGGAGAACCCGCGCTCGTCCTGCAGGTACTGGCTGGTGAAGAGGAAGAAGCCCATCATCGCGCCGATGAAGAGCAGGCGGGCCACGTAGGCGCCGACGCGCTCGCGGCTCGCGAACAGGCCGAGCGGCAGCACGGGCTGCGCCGCGCGGCGCTCGACGACCACGAGGGCGGCCAGGAGCGCGACGCCGAGCGCCAACGCGGCGACCGTGGCCGGATCCGACCAGCCCTCGTCGCCGGCGCGGACGAAGCCGTACACCAGCGCCGCCGGGCCGAGCGTGGCCAGCAGCGCCCCCGGCACGTCGAAGCGGCCGGGGGTCCGCGGTGTCTCCGGCAGCACCCGCAGCCCGGCGACCAGCATGACGGCGCCGACGGGCAGGTTCACGAGGAAGCCCGCGCGCCAGGAGACGAGGTCGGCGAGCAGGCCGCCCACGACGAGCCCGACGCTGGCGCCGATGCCCGCGACGGCGCCGTACGCCGCCGTCGCGCGGGTGCGCTCCGGGCCCTCGGGGAAGCTCGCCGTGAGCAGCGCGAGGGTCGACGGCGCGAGCACGGCCGCGCCCACGCCCTGGAGCGCGCGGGCTCCGACCAGCCAGCCGCCCGTGGGCGCGAGCCCGACGGCGACGGACGCCAGCGTGAACAGCGCGAGCCCGACGACGAACATGCGCCGGCGGCCGAGGACGTCGCCGGCGCGGGCGCCGAGCAGCAGCAGGCCGCCGAACGCCAGCAGGTAGGCGTCCTGCACCCAGGCGAGCGCCGTCGCGGACATGCCGAGCTCGGCGCGGATGTGGGGCAGACCGGTGATCACGATCGAGTTGTCGAGGATCACCATGAAGTAGCCGACCAGGATGATCGCGAGGACGGCGGCGGTGCCGCGGCGTGCGGCCGGCACGGGGGGAGGCGGCGCCGCGACGGGTGGTGCGGCGGGAGCGAGGGGTGCGCTGGTCATGGCGTCCATCTGACGGCGGCGCGCGCCGGCGGGGGAGTCCCGGGCGTCCCCGGTCCTGCCAGTACCTCCCACGGCCGAGCGTGCCGACGTACCGTCGTGGGCATGGACCTGAAGGCGGAGACGCGCGAGTTCCTGGCCACGCGCCGGGCGCGGATCACCCCGGACAAGGCGGGCCTGCCGGCGTACGGCGGCAACCGGCGCGTGCCGGGGCTGCGGCGCGAGGAGGTGGCGATGCTCGCGGGCGTGAGCGTCGACTATTACACCCGGCTGGAGCGCGGGAACCTCGGCGGGGTGTCGGAGGAGGTGCTGGAGGCGCTCGCGGAGGCGTTGCAGCTCGACGAGGCGGAGCGGCTCCACCTGTTCGACCTCGCGCGCGCCGCGAACGCGTCCGGCGCCGCGCGGTCACGCGCCCGCCGGACACCGCCCGGCACTCTGCGCCCCGCCGTGCAGCGGATCCTCGACGCGATGGGCGACGTCCCCGCCTTCGTCCGCAATGGCCGGCTCGACGTGCTCGGCACCAACGTCCTGGGCCGCGCGCTGTACGCGCCGCTGTACGACTCGCCCGAGCAGGCCGCGGGCAAGCCGGTCAACAGCGCCCGGTTCCACTTCCTCGACCCCGGCGCCGCCGCCGCGTTCTTCGGTGAGAAGTCGCCGCGGATGGCGCACGACGCCGTCGCGATCCTGCGCGCCGAGGCGGGCAGGAACCCGTACGACAAGTCCCTCACCGCCCTGGTCGGGGAGCTCTCCACCCGCAGCGAGGACTTCCGCCGGCTGTGGGCCTCTCACGACGTGCGGCTGCACCGCACGGGCACCAAGGTGTTCCACCACCCGGCGGTCGGCCTGCTCGAGCTCGACTACGAGGCGCTCCTGCTGCCCGCCGACCCGGGCCTGCAGATGAACGTGTACACCGCGCAGCCCGGCTCGCCGTCGGAGGACGGGCTCAAGCTCCTGGCGTCGTGGGCGGCGACCACGCTCGCGGCGCCCACCTCCCCGGAAGGGATCACCGGACGATGAAGAAGCTCCCCCGCCCCGCCACCACCAAGAACCCGCCCGAGCAGTTCCGGGGCGACGTCTGGCTCGACCCGATCGCCGTCCCGCAGGAGGGCGACCAGCGGATGGTGGTGGCGCTCGTGCGGTTCGCGCCCGCGGCGCGCACGGCGTGGCACTCGCACGCCCGCGGGCAGACGCTGCACGTGGTGTCCGGGGTGGCGCTGGTCGGCACGCGCGACGGCGTCGTCGTGGAGGCCCGGCCGGGCGAGACGGTCTACTGCCCGCCGGGGGAGGAGCACTGGCACGGGGCGTCGCCGGACGACTTCATGGAGCACCTCGCGATGCTGGAGAACGCCGACGACCCGGCGGCCACGACCACCTGGCTGGAGCACGTCACGGACGAGCAGTACGACGCCGCGCCCTGGCTGGACGTCTGAGACCCGCTCAGATCAGCAGCGGCGCGATCCCGAAGCCGAGGGCGACGGCGGTCCCGACGGCCACCAGCCCCGGCACCATGAACGAGTGGTTGAACAGGTACTTCCCGATGCGGGTGGTGCCGGTGTCGTCGAGCTCGATCGCCGCGACCACGGTGGTGTAGGTCGGCAGCAGGAACAGCCCCGTGACGGCGGGGAACGACGCGACCATCGTCGTCGCGGCCACGCCCATGCCGGCCGCGACGGGCATCAGCGCGATCGTCGTCGCGGCCTGGGAGTAGAGCAGCGCGGAGGCCAGCAGCAGCACGACGGCGAGCATCCACGGGTACTGGCGGATGAGGTCGCCGCCCAGCTCCTCGATCTCGGCGGTGTGGCCCTGCACGAACGTGTTTCCCAGCCACGCGACGCCGATGATGCAGACGGCGGCGCTCATGCCCGACCGGAACGTCTGCTGCGTGATGACCGTGCTCACGTCGATCTTGCAGAAGACGGCGATGAGCAGCCCCGCCAGCAGCATGAACGTCATGATGGCGCCGCTGCGGGTGATGGTCGGGTCCCTGATGAGGCCCACCGAGTCGGACACCGCGGTCGAGTACAGCACCACGACGAGCAGCGCGGCGGCGAAGATGACGAGCGACAGCAGAGCGCGCGGCTTGGCGACGAACTCGGTGCGCTCGCGGCGCTTCACGAGCCCCTTGGCGAGCCGCTCCTGGTACACCGGGTCGTCCTGCAGCTCGACGCCCTGCCGGGACGCGACGACCGCCCCGACCATGCAGCCCACCAGGGTCGAGACGCCCGCCACGGTGAGCAGGGTGATGTAGTCGACGCCCAGCGGCTCCACGACGGCGGCCATCGCCACCACCGCCGCGGAGATGGGCGATGCCGCGATCGCCATCTGCGACGCGACCACCGCGATCGACAGCGGCCGTGACGGGCGCACGTTCGACTCCTTCGCCACCTCGGCGATCACCGGGAGGGTGGAGAAGGCGACCTGGCCCGTGCCGGCGAACACGGTCATGAAGTAGGTGACGAGCGGCGCGAGGAAGGTGATGTTGCGCGGGCGGGCGCGCAGCAGCACCTCCGTCTTCGCCACGAGGTAGTCGAGCCCGCCGGCGGCCTGCATCGCGGCGATGGCCGCGATGACGCACATGATGATGCCCAGCACGTCCCAGGGGACGCCGGTCGCGGGGTCGACCTCGAGGCCCAGCAGCCCGAGGACGATGACGCCGGCGCCGCCCGCCAGCCCGATCCCGATCCCGCCGATGCGCGCACCGATGAAGACGAAGACCAGGACGACGACGAACTGGACGACGATCACCGCGCGGCCTCACCCTCCTCGTCGGCCGCATGGTGCTCGTGCTCCGGGTCCGAGGGGGCGCCCGTGGCGTCGTCGGACTCCACGACGGTCGACGACCCGCCGTCCTCGCCGGGCGCAGGGATGCCGCGCTCGTCTGGCGCGTAGAACCGGCCGGAGTAGCGCGGGTGCAGGAAGTTCTCCGTGGTGAGGATCGCGTCCACCTCCTCGGCCGTGAGCAGGCCGCGGGCGACGACGACGTCGCGCACGGAGCTGCCCGTGCGGGCGGCCTCCTTGCCGACCAGGTCGCCGTTGTGGTGGCCGATGACCTCGTTGAGATAGGTGACGATGCCGATCGAGCCGAGCACGTGCTGCCGCATGACCTCCGCGTTGGCGGTGATCCCGACGACGCACTTGGTGCGCAGCGCGTCGCAGGCGTTGGTCAGCAGGCGGATCGACTCGAACATCGACTCCGCGAGCACGGGCTCCATGACGTTGAGCTGCAGCTGGCCGGCCTCGGCGGCGTGCGTGATGGTGACGTCGTTGCCCATGACCTTGAAGCAGACCTGGTTGACCACCTCGGGGATCACCGGGTTCACCTTGGCGGGCATGATCGACGACCCGGCCTGCAGCTCGGGCAGGTTGATCTCGTTGAGCCCCGCGCGCGGCCCGGAGGACAGCAGGCGCAGGTCGTTGCAGATCTTCGACAGCTTGGCCGCGAGCCGCTTCACCGCGGAGTGCACGGCCAGGTACGCGCCGTTGTCGTAGGTGGCCTCGACCAGGTTCTCCGCGGGCACCGTGCCGAGCCCGCTGACCTCCGCGAGGCGTCGCGCCGCGACCTTGGGGTAGCCGGGCGGGGTGTTGAGGCCCGTGCCGATCGCCGTCGCGCCCAGGTTCACCTCGAGCAGCAGGTCGGCCGCGTTGCGCAGGCGCTTGACCTCCTCGGCGACGTTCACCGAGAAGCCGGCGAACTCCTGGCCCAGGCTCATGGGCACCGCGTCCTGCAGCTGGGTGCGGCCCATCTTGGGCAGGTCCGCGAACTCGGAGGCCTTCTCGTCGAACGCCCGCGACAGCCGCCGCACCGCCACCACGAGCGCCTCGGTCAGGGCGTGCACGGCCAGGCGGAAGCCGGTGGGGTAGGCGTCGTTGGTGGACTGCGACTTGTTGACGTGGTCGTTCGGGTTGATGACGTCGTAGCGGCCGCGCGGGAAGCCGGACAGCTCCAGCGCGAGGTTCGCGATCACCTCGTTGGTGTTCATGTTGACGCTGGTACCCGCGCCGCCCTGGAACACGTCGATGGGGAACTGGTCGAGGCAGCGGCCCTTGACCAGCACCTCGTCGCACGCGCCGATGATGGCGTCCGCGATGTCGCGCTGGATGGCGCGCAGCTCGCGGTTCGCGAGCGCCGCCGCCTTCTTCACCATCACCATGCCGCGGATCATCTCCGGCACGTCGCTGATGGTGGTCCCGGAGATGGGGAAGTTCTCCATCGCCCGGACGGTGTGGATCCCGTAGTACGCCTGCGCAGGGACCTCTTTCGGTCCGAGCAGGTCTTCCTCGACGCGTACGCCGGCCTGGGGTGCGGCCGGGGTGCCTGCCATGGGTTCAGCCATGGGGCAGACGCTAGCAACGCCGGTACCCCGGCACCCGGCGAGGGCCCGAGTGCGTGCATCCGAGGTCGGGCGTGTCCTGGAAGGGCACGAGTCGTCAGGGGGCATCACCGGTGGTCGTCGCACGGCTGCCCGACGAACGAGGAGGAGCCCATGACGAGGTCCAACCCGATGGCCTGGCTGGGACGGCAGGCGCGCCGGGGCCTGACGGACCTGCCGCGCAACGTGCGGTGGGCGCTGGACGCGGGAGTGACGAACCCGGCCCGGTCGGCGGGCCGCACCGTCCAGTCCGCGGGCCGCACCGTCCAGGCAGCGGGGCAGCACGCGGCCACGTCGCTCGCCGAGGCCACCCCGTTCCCCCGGGACGGCGACCGCCGTCTCAACCGGGTGGACGCGGCGATGGAGCGGGCGCACGAGCTCGAGGTGCGCGCCCACGAGGAGGCCCGGAACGCGAAGGAGCAGGCGGACGCCGTCGCCGCCGCCGAGGCGGAGAGCGACCGCCAGGTCGCGGAGGCCCGGCAGGAGGGCGACCGCGAGGTGGACCGCGTGGTGGCCGAGGCGCAGCGCGAGGCCGACGAGTACGTGGCCGCGAAGCGGGAGCGGGCGCAGGAGATCACCGCGCGGCACGTCGAGGAGACGGAGGCCGAGACCGGGAAGCAGGTGGAGCAGGCCCGGGAACGGGCGGACAAGGCGCGAGCGTCGGCCGAGCAGGCGATCGAGCGCGCGCGAGAGCAGATGAGGCATGCGCGCGAGCTCGCCGAGGAGGCTGCGGACGACGCCCGGAGGGCTGCGGACGAGGCGCGTGCCCGCGCGGACCGGCTGGCGGGCGAGGCGGAGGACGAGGCGCAGCAGGCGCGCCGGAGGGTGGAGGAGGCCGACCGCCGGAAGCAGGAGACGGCTGCGGAAGCCCGCCAGCTCGGCGGGGACGCCGACACGGGCCCGATGGACCTCGACGACATGACCAAGGACCGGCTCCGCGCGCTGGGCACCGAGATGGGGCTCGACCTCCCGTCCTCGCTGCGCAAGCCGCAGATCGTCGCCGCGATCCGCAGGCACAAGGAAGAGGACAGGCGGAAGGCGGGAGCACGATCATGACGTGGTGGCGCAGGAAGGCGACCTTCGCCGACCGGGTCGCGGAGGCGCTCGGGCGCAGGCCGCGACGTGTTGGCAGCCCGGCGCTCCGAGGCGGTCTGGTCGCGCTCGGCGCGGCCGCGGGCGTGACGGCCGCGAGCGCGGCCGTGTCGGCCATCCGGTCCCGGCAGGACCGGTCGGGAGAGGAGGGCCAGGATGATCGGTCGTAGGACGGTCGGTCGTGCCCTGTTCTTCGGCCTGGGGTACGTCCTCGGCACGCGGGCCGGGCGAGAGCGGTACGCCCAGATCCAGGCGGGCGCCCGGGCCGTCATGGTCGGCCTGCGGTCCCGCCTCGACGGCGGCGACGGGGCAGGCTCGCCGTCGGGGTCTCCGTCGTCGAGGCCGCCGCGTGGCGCGGCGGACCCGTACGACGACATCCGCCTCGGCGGGTAGGCGGCAGCGGCCATGATCATCAGGATCCAGCTCCTCGCACGGTTGCTGCGCATCCGGCTGCTCCGGGTGGAGGGCGTCGTCGCGATCAGCGACGACGTCCGCCCGGAGCAGCCCGGGGCGGGAACACCCCTCGTGGACGTCCGTGCGGACCGCGCGGCGGCGCTCCGCTCCGGGCGACCGCAGGTGCCCGTGTACGGCCGCGACCTCGCGGAGGCAGAGACCCTTCTGGCGCAGGTGTCGCCACCGGAGCGAAGGAGCAGGGAGTCGTCATGACCTACCAGATCGGCTACATCGTCGGGAGCCTCGCGAAGGCGTCCATCAACCGCACGCTGTCCCGGGCGCTCGTCCGGCTGGCGCCCGCGGACCTCGAGTTCACGGAGATCCCCATCGGGGACCTCCCGCTCTACAGCTGGGACTACGACACCGACTACCCGCCCGAGGGCCGGGCGTTCAAGGCGGCGGTGGAGGCGTCCGACGGGCTCCTGATCGTGTCACCGGAGTACAACCGGTCGATCCCGGGCGCCCTGAAGAACGCCATCGACTGGGGCTCGCGGCCCTGGGGCCAGAACTCGTTCGCGCGCAGGCCCGTCGGCATCATCGGGGCCTCGCCCGGCGGCATCGGCACCGCGGTGATGCAGTCGTCGATGCGCGGCGTCCTCAGCTTCCTCGACGCGCCGCAGCTCAACGCCCCGGAGGCCTACATCACCTACGTCGCCGACGACTTCGGCCCCGACGGCGAGGTGACGAACGAGAGCACCGCCGGCTTCCTGCGGCACTACATGGACGAGTACTGCGCGTTCGTGCAGCGCGTGCTCGCCGTGACCGCGCCGGGGCACATCGGCGACAGCGACCCGGCGTCGGCCAAGTAGGCGCGGCCCCCGCGGACGGCCCGCGGGCGAGGTGCGCGGCGTGAGAGGCTGACGACGTGCGCGTGGACGTGTGGTTGTGGGCGGTGCGGCTCTTCAAGAGCCGGTCGGCGTCGGCCGCCCTGCTGCGGTCGGGCCGCGTGCGGGTGAACGGCACGGTGGCCAAGCCCTCGACGCACGTGGCGGTGGGCGACACGGTGACCTGGCGCGACCCGTTGCGCGACCGCAAGGTCGTGGTCGTCGAGCTGCTGCCCAAGCGGGTGGGCGCGCCGCTGGCCGTCAAGGCCTACCGCGACGAGAGCCCGCCGGTGCCCACGCGCCAGGAGCGGGAGGCCGTCGGGGTCCGCGACCGCGGCGCCGGCCGCCCCACCAAGCGCGAGCGCCGCGACATCGACCGGCTGCGCGGCGCCCGGCGCGACTGACCGCCCGCGCCGGACGCCCGCTCAGGCCTGCCGGCCGACCGACCGCAGGTACTCCTCCCGGTGCAGCGGGTCGCCGTCCCGCCGCCGGCGGCGGGGGACCTCGCCCCGGACGGGGCGGTACCGCGCGAACCGCGACTCCAGCACGCCCTCGCCGCGCGTCGCGCCGGGGAGCTGCTGGTGCAGCCGGTGCAGGTGCGCCGCCGGCACCTCGCCCTCGACCACGACGCGCCGGCCGCGCGTGACGGTCGACAGGGGGACGGCGTCCTCCCGCGCGAGCAGCGGCAGCACCGCGGCGAGCGTGTCGGCCGGGGCGTCGAGCGTGAGCGTGTGCAGCGGCTCGAGCACCGTGGTCCCCGCGCGGCGCAGCGCCGCCATGAGCACCAGGGGCGTCAGCCGGCGGAAGTCGCTCGCCGAGCTCGACCAGATGCTCCAGCCGTAGGGCGGGGGCGGCACGTACCCGGACTCCGTCAGCACGACGGTGCAGTCGGTCACCTGCCACCCGGCGAGCCCCTGCCCGAGCGTCGCGACCACCGTCTCCTCGACCGCGCGACGGAACGCCAGGGTGAGCGAGCCGGGCTCGATGCCGAGCCGGAAGCGCACGCCGGAGCCCTCCGGCCCGGGCTCGACGCGCAACCCGACGGTCGCGTTGAACGGGTTGCCGTCGGCGCCCATGCGCTCGGCCGCCTCGCCGACGCCGACGGGCCGTTCCACGTGGAACGTCGTCGTCTCGCGGAACGACACGGCGACGCCGAACTCCTCGGCGAGCGTCGCCCCGACCACCTCCTTCTGCACCTCGCCGTAGAGCGAGAGGGCCGCGTCGCCGGCGTCGTCGAGCCGGAGCCCGATGAGCGGGTCCTGCTCGGCGAGCTGCGTGAGCGCGGCGTGCAGGGCGGCCCGCTCCCCGGGCTCGTCGGCCACGACGACGGTCTCCAGGACCGGCGGCGAGAAGCGGAAGCCGTCGGTGCCGTGCGGCGCGCCGAGGTCGTCGCCGACGCGGACGCCGGCCAGGCCCCACACCTGCGCCACCTGCCCGGCGTGGGCCTCCGCGCGCTCCACGGCGGCACCGCGGTGCACGACGCGCACGGCGGTGACCTTGTCGTCGCCGACCCGGTCCCGCTCGCGCAGCGTCCCGGACCAGAGCCGCACGGAGGCGACACGCTCGCCGGCGGGTCCCCGCTCGACCTTGAACACCCGCCCCGAGAGCGGCCCGTCGGGGTCGCCGTCGGCGCTGGGCAGCAGCTCGGGCAGCGCCGCGAGCAGGTCGTCCACGCCCGCGCCGGTGACGGCGGAGCCGCCCAGCACCGCGTGCAGCAGCCCGCGGCGCGACAGCGCGGCCAGCGCCGCGCGGAGGCGGCCCTCGCCCACCGCCCCGGTGCGGACGTACTCCGCGAGGACGGCGTCGTCGTGGTCGGCCACCGCGTCGAGGGCCCGGTCGGCGTCGAGCCCCGCCCGCCACGTGGCGGCCCGCGTCCCGGCGCCCTCCGCCGCGCCGAGGGGCACGAACGGCAGGTCGTCGAGCGCCGCGTCGTCGAGCGCCAGGTCCGCGCGGGCGCCGGCCCGGTCGACCTTGTTGACGAACACGACGGTGGGGACGCCGGACCGGCGCAGGGCCCGCGCGAGGACGCGCGTCTGGGCCTGCACGCCCTCGACGGCGGAGACCACGAGGACCGCGCCGTCGAGCACGCCGAGGGCGCGCTCCACCTCGGCGACGAAGTCCGGGTGGCCGGGGGTGTCGATCAGGTTGACGGTGACGTCGCCGACGGCGAACGAGGCGACCGCGGAGCGGATCGTGATGCCCCGCCGCCGCTCGAGGTCGAGGGTGTCGGTCTGGGTGCTGCCCGCGTCGACGCTGCCGACGGCGTCGATCGCCCCGGCCGCGTGCAGCAGCCGTTCCGTGAGGCTGGTCTTACCCGCGTCGACGTGCGCGAGGATCCCGAGGTTGAGCGTGCGTGCCAAATGTCCTGTCCTTTGCGTGGGCCGTGACGTGCTCGTGGGGGGACACGACGGCTGCACGCATCGCAGGCTCCTTCGCTCGGGTCGATCGGACGGACGGCGCCCAGTCCACCAGCGTCGCGGTGCGCCGCCAAGGTGTTTTCGGGCCGAGCGAGTGTTTTCGGGCGATCGTGGGTGGATAGGGTCGCCGGATGACGACCGAGCAGACCGACAGGATCGCCGCCCTCCTGCGCGAGCACCCCGTCTGGGACGGGCACAACGACCTGCCGTGGGAGGCGCGCGACCAGGTCGCCTACGACTGGTCCCGGCTCGACCTGGAGGCCGGCACCGAGGGCCGCACCCACACGGACGTGCCGCGGCTGCGCGCCGGGGGAGTGGGGGCCCAGTTCTGGTCGGTCTACGTGCCCTCCAACCTGCCCGGCAGCGCCGCCGTGACCGCCACGCTGGAGCAGGTCGACGCCGTGCACCGGATGGTCGCGCGCTGGCCGGAGCACTTCCGGCTCGCGACCGGCGCCGACGACGTCGTGGCCGCGTGGGCCGAGGGCCGCGTCGCGTCGCTCATGGGGGCCGAGGGCGGGCAGTCGATCGACTCGTCGATGGGCGCCCTGCGCATGCTCTACGAGGTGGGCGTCCGGTACCTGACGCTCACGCACAACCACCACAACCCCTGGGCGGAGTCCGCGACCGACGCGCCCCCCGCCGACGGCCGCTTCGCGGACGGCGGCCTCACCGCCTTCGGGCGCGAGGTGGTGCGCGAGATGAACCGCCTCGGGATGCTCGTCGACCTCTCGCACGTCTCCGCGGGCACGATGCGCGCCGCCCTCGACGTCTCCGAGGCGCCGGTGATCTTCTCGCACAGCTCGGCCCGCGCCGTCTGCGACGTGCCGCGGAACGTGCCCGACGACGTCCTCGCGCGCCTCGCCGCCAACGGGGGCGTGTGCATGGTGACGTTCGTGCCGAGCTTCGTCACCCCCGCGATCGGGGAGTGGCGGGCCGAGGCCGGCGAGGCCGCGAAGGCCGCGGGGATCGCGCCGAACGACTACGCCGAGTTCGACCGGTTCGCCACGGCCTGGGCCGAGACCCACCCCAAGCCCCCGACCACGCTGGCCGACGTCGTCGCGCACGTCGAGCACGTGCGCGAGGTCGCGGGCGCCCGGCACGTGGGCCTCGGCGGCGACTACGACGGCGCGGGCGGCTTCGCCGACGAGCTCCGCGACGTCTCCGGCTACCCGAACCTGTTCGCGGCCCTCGCCGACCGCGGCTGGTCGGACGCCGACCTCGCCGGCCTGGCCAGCGGTAACGTGCTGCGGGCGCTGCGCGAGGCGGAGGACGTCGCCGCCCGGCTGCAGACCGAGCGCGCGCCCAGCGTCGCCCGCATCGAGGACCTGGACGGCTGAGGACTGCCCCGACCGTCGCCCCTGACCACCGCCCCGCCGGGAGCCCCCGGGAGGGCTAGGTTGAGGCCATGACCGGCGCGCCCGTGCGGGTGTTCCTCGTCGACGACCACGAGGTGGTGCGTCGCGGCGTGGCCGACCTGCTCGGGATGGAGGGCGACCTCGAGGTCGTCGGCGTCGCCGGGACGGCGGCCGAGGCGCTCGCGCGCGTCCCGGCGCTGCGGCCGGACGTGGTCGTCCTCGACGTGCGGCTGCCCGACGGCGACGGCGTCAGCGTGTGCCGGGAGCTGCGCTCGCGCACCGACGTGGCGGTGCTGATGCTCACGTCGTTCGACGACGACGAGTCGCTGTTCGACGCGATCCTCGCAGGCGCCTCCGGGTACGTGCTCAAGCAGGTGCGGGGCACCGACCTCGTCGCCGGGATCCGCACGGTCGCGGCGGGCGGCTCCACGCTGGACCCGAAGGCCGCGGGCCGGCTCATGGAGCGGATGCGCCACCAGGGGGAGGACGACGACCCGCTCGCGGACCTCACGCCGCAGGAGCGCCGCATCCTGGGCCTCGTGGGCGAGGGGCTGACGAACCGGCAGATCGGGGCGGAGCTGTTCCTGGCCGAGAAGACGGTGAAGAACTACGTGTCCAGCCTGCTCGGGAAGCTGGGCCTCGAGCGTCGGGTCCAGGCCGCGGTGCTGGCCGCGCGTCTCGAGCGGGCGGGTCGTCCGCTCGAGCCCGAACGGCCCCCGGCCGAGCACTGACCCCGCCGTCAGGGCTCCGTCGGCAAGGGGGCCAGCGGCACGCGCCAGCGCAGCGCGGTGCCGCCCGTGCGGCCGGGCAGCACCTCGAACGACCCGCCCAGCTCCGACGCCCGGCGCTCGAGGTTCGCCAGCCCGCTGCGGGGCGCGTCCGTGGCGATCCCGGTGCCGTCGTCCACCACCGTCAGCACCAGGTCGTCGCCCGCCCGCAGGCTCACGTGCACCTGCGTGGCCCGGGCGTGGCGGGCGGCGTTCGACAGGCTCTCGCGCAGCACCGCCACCAGGTGCGCCGTCGTCGTGGACGGGACCTGCGCGTCGATCGGCCCCTCGAACCGGACCGTCGGCGCGAAGCCCAGGGCGTGGGTCGCGGCCTCCGCCTCCGCGAGCAGGAGGGACCGCGTCGCGAGCCGGCGCGGGCCGGCGACGCCCGGGTCGCGCAGGCCGCGGATCGTGGTGCGGATCAGGTCGATCGTCTCGTCGATCTGGTCGATCGACTCCCCGACCCGGGCGGCGATCTCGCCCCGGCCCGTGGAGCCGAGGGGCCGCACGTCGGCGAGCCGCCGGTCCACGGCCTGCAGCGACAGGCCCGTCGCGTACAGCCGCTGGACGGCCAGGTCGTGCAGGTCGCGGGCGATCCGGTCGCGGTCGCGCACCACCGCCAGCCGGGCGGCGTCCGCGCGCCGCTCCGCGAGCTCCAGCGCGACGGTCGCCTGGTTCGCGAACGCGCCGAGGGCCTCGACGACCACCGTCGGGAAGGGCTCGGCGCCCCGGACCCGCGCGACGACCAGCACCCCGAGGACCCGCTGCCCGCGACCGACCAGCGGGAGCGCGGCGAGCGGGCCGAGCGTGCCCTCGGGGTGGAGCACCACCTCCGCCCGGTCGTCGGAGGTCGCGTCGGGCGAGACGATGACCCGGCGCTCCAGGAACGCCTTGGCCGTGAACGACCCGGGGTTGCGCATCAGGCGCCCGCGCAGCATGTCCGCCCGGATGCCGACCGCGGTCCGCACGACGAAGACCGGCTGCCCCGCGGTCCCCTCGTCGTCCTCGACCGGGACGGCGAGCCCCGCCGTGTCGGCCGCCGCCACGTCGATCGCCTCGGACGCGACCAGGTCCAGCACCGTGTCCGGGTCCTCGCCCGACAGCAGGCGCCGGGCGATCTCGTCGTCGGCGCGCGACCACCGCTCGCGCAGCCGGGTCTCCTCGTACAGCCGGGCGTTCTCGACGGCGAAGCTCGCCGCGGACGCGAACCCCTCCAGGAGGCGCTGGTCGTCGTCCGTGAACTCCCCGCCGCCCCGCTTCTCCGTGAGGTACAGGTTGCCGAACGGCGCCCCGTGCACCTGCAGCGGCACCCCCAGGAAGCTGCGCATCGGCGGGTGGTGGGGCGGGAAGCCGACCGACCGCTCGTCGGCGGCGATGTCCGGCAGGCGCAAGGGGTGCGGGTGCCGGATGAGCTCGCCCAGGAGCCCGTGCCCCGTGGGGAACGGGCCGACCGCACGGATCTCCGCCTCCGTCATGCCCGCCGTGATGAACCGCGCGATGCGCTGGTCGCCGCCGAGGACGCCGAGCGCGGCGTAGCGCGCGTCGACCACCGCGGCGGCCGCCTTCACCACCCGGTGCAGCGTCGTCTCCAGCTCCAGGCCCCGGCCCACGGAGACGACGGCGTCCAGCAGGACGTCCATGTCCCGGTCCCGGCGGCCCTGTCGCGGGCTCACCATTCCCACGGTAGTACGGGTTGCCCGGGAATTCCGGGTGATCCCCGAAGGTCACGATCGGGACCTTCGGCCTGTGGGTGAAGGGCCCGCCGTCCCGGGCCCCGGGGCGTTCGGCTCTGCCGGGCGCGCACGCCGCCGTGGCGCACTGGTGGCGAACGGAGGTGGCCCATGAGCAGCAGTGTCGGTACGCCCGTCCGGGACGTCGTGGTGGGCGTCGACGGGTCGGAGGGCGGCTACCACGCGATGGCGTGGGCGGCCGGCGAGGCCGCGCGCCTGGCGGCACGGCTGGTCGTGCTGCACGCGTACGCCCTGCCGATGGGGGTGGGGGCGATCGCCGCGCCGGCCGGCCACCCGGACCCGCGGGCCGAGGCCGAGGTGCTCCTCGCGCGCGCCCGGGCCCGCTTCGACCGCACGACGAGGATCGGAGCGCTCGCGGCCGAGCCCACGGAGGTGGGCTACGCGACGGTGCGCGGCGACGCCAGCGCCGTCCTCGTGCACCACGCGCGGCGCGGCGCCGTCGTCGTCGTCGGCCGCCGTGGTGTCGGGACGTTCGACCGGGTGCTCATGGGCTCCGTGTCGTCGGCGGTCGCGGCGCTGGCGCCCGGCACGGTGGTCGTCGTGCCGCGCGCGGCCCGCGCGCAGGAGCCGCGGCGGGTGGTCGTGGCCGTCGCCCCCGGCGAGCCGCTCGACCGCGTGCTCGAGGCGGGGTTCGACGAGGCCGACCGCGCCGGCGCCGAGCTGCTCGCGGCGCACGCCGCCGACCGGGGGATGTTCACCGGCGTCACGGAGGGCGACCTGGACTGGCTCGAGCGGCTCCGCGCGGAGGCCCGGGCGGACCTGGAGGCCCGCGTCAGCCTCTGGGGCGAGAAGTACCCCCGGGTGCGCTGGTCCGTCGAGGGGCGTGGCGGTCACGCGCCGGGCGCGCTGCTCGCGGTGCTCCGCTCCGACGACCTCGTCGTCACCAGCGGGCACGACGTGCGGAAGGTCGTCCGCGGCTCGATGCCCGACCGGCTCGTGCGGCACGCGCCGTGCGCGGTGACGGTGGTGCACCCCTGAGGCTTGCGGCCGCGCGCCCGTCGACTCCCCCGAGCGGGTGCACGGCCGCAGGAGGCCGCGCGTCGCCTCAGGCGCTCAGCGAGCGCTGCGACCAGCTCACGCCGAGGGTGCGCAGCACGTCCTGCGGGTCGCGCCGGGTGGCGTCCGTGTAGGCGCGCAGCGACATGACCGACGCCGTGAGCATCGTGGTGAGCACCTCGCGGGCGAGCCGGGCGTCGTGGCTGGCCTCGTCGAGCAGCTCCTGGACCACCCGCGAACGGATGCCGAGGTCGGGCTCCGAGCAGGCGGTCAGCAGTGCGATCGTCATGGACCCGGCGTCGGCGCCGGGGCGGATGCTGTCCTCGTCAGTGCTCATGGCGTCCCCCTCCGCGGCCCGACCCCTTTGGTCTACCGCACGGGGCGCGCACCCGCACGCGGAACCGTCGCCCCACCAGGGCGGACGCGGGGCGTCGGGAGGCGGCTTGCGGCGCACGCGCGCCGCGCGGAAGGATGCGGCGCGATGAGCCCGTCGCCCGCGTCCCGCCGCCGTCCCGCCCTGCTCGCCCTGCTGGGCGCGGGCCTCGTCGGGGCGCTCGTGCTCGCCGGCCCGGCCGCCGTCGCGGACGAGGGGCTCACGGAGGAGTCGCACAGCCGCTACGAGCTGCGGGCGTCCGGCAGCGAGGTCCGCGCCACGGTGACCACCACCATCGGCAACGTGACCCCCGACCGGGGGCTGACGTACTACTTCTACACGTCGTACGCGATCCCGGTCCCGGCCGGCGCCGAGCGCGTCCGGGCCACCAGCGGCGGAGCACCGCTGAGCGTGTCGCTCGAGTCGACCGAGGACCCGAGCACCCGGTACGCGGTGGCCTCGTTCGCGCCGCTGCGCTACGGGCGCACGCGCACCATCGAGTGGAGCTTCGACGTCCCCGGCGAGCCCGTGCGCTCGAAGGACTACACGCGGGTGGGCGACGGCTTCGCCACGTTCGCCGCGTCGGGCGTGGGCGACGTCGGCCGCACGACGGTCGAGGTGGTGCTGCCCGCCTCGATGACGTTCGACGCGACGTCCGACTCCTTCACCGAGAAGCGCACCGGCAAGACCGTGACCTACACGGCCACCGAGAACTCGGACAAGGACGGCATCTGGGCCGTGGTCTCGGCCCGCGACCCGAAGAAGGCGGACGAGAAGCGCGTCGACGTCGCCGGCACCACGCTCACGCTGCAGAGCTTCCCGGGCGACAAGAAATGGACGACGTTCGTCTCGCGCAAGCTGACGAAGGGCCTGCCGGCGCTGGAGGACGTGGTGGGGCGGCCCTGGCCGGGCGGTCTGGAGACGATCCGCGAGGACGTGTCGCCCAAGGTGCTCGGGTACGCGTGGTTCGACCCGGGCAAGGACGAGATCGTCATCCCCGAGGACCTCGACGACGTCACGCTCTACCACGAGCTCGGGCACGCCTGGCTGAACCCGGACCGGCTGAAGGAGCGCTGGCTGTCGGAGGGGATGACGGAGGTGGTGGCCCACCGCGTCGTCGCGCGCACCGGCGGCACCAGCGACCCGTGGAGGGCGCCCGACCGCGGCTCCGACGTCGCCCTGCCGCTCTCGGACTGGGAGGCGAGCCCCGGCGAGCTCGACGCGGACGTCGAGGCCTACGGGTACGCCGCCTCGTACACGGCCGTCCAGCGGCTGATCGGCGGGCTCGACGACAACGCGTTCACGGCGGTCGTCTCGGCGTCCCAGGCGGGGGAGAGCGCCTACGAGCGGCCGGGGTCGACCGACGAGAACCACGGCCGCACGGACTGGCGGCGCTTCCTCGACCTCGTCGAGACGCGCGGCGACGTGGCCGGGGCGCCGAAGGTGCTGCGCACCTGGGTGCTCACCGGCGACCAGCAGGCGAAGCTCAAGGCCCGCTCCGCCGCGCGCGACGCGTATGCCGCGCTCGACGAGGCGGACGGCGCGTGGGAGCCGCCGCTGGGGCTGCGCACCGCGATGACGGAATGGGAGTTCGGCGACGCGAAGGCCGCGCGGTCCGCGCTCAACGGCGCGGCCGCGGACGCCGGCGCCGTGCAGGCCGCCGCCGACGCGGCGGGGTTGGAGGTGCCGGCCACCGTCCGCGCCGCCTACGAGGACGCGTCCGACGACGCGCAGTACGCCGAGCTTGCGACCCTGCTGCCGCGCGCCGCCGACGTCACGACGCAGGTCGGGGAGGCCGTGCGCGCCGCGGAGGCGGACCGGGACCCGGTGTCGGGGCTGGGGGCGTCGGTGCTCGGCGTCGAGCGGTCGGCCGAGCGCGCGCGGGACGACCTCGCCGCCGGCGACCTGGACGACGCCGCCGCGCACGCCGGTGCGGCCTCCGACCGGGCCGGGGTCGCGACGGCCGCCGGCGCCGGGCTGGTCGTGCTCGTGCTCGCGGCGGGCGGCGGCGTGGTCGCCCTGGTCGTGCGCGGACGGCGGCGCGCGCGGCGTCGCGCCCAGGAGGCCGCGGCCGCGGGCCCCGCGCAGCCGTCCGTGGTGGCGGGGTCAGTCGTGGAGGATCCGCTGGAACAGGGCGTGGTCCTGCCAGCGGCCGGCGATGCGGAGGTACCGCGGCGCGGTGCCGATCCGTTCGAAGCCGGTCCGCGCCAGCACCCGCTGTGACGCCTCGTTGTGCAGCAGCGTGGCGGCCTGCACGCGGTGCAGGGCCAGGTCGTCGCGCGCGTGGGTGCACGCGGCCTCGACCGCCGCGGTCATGATGCCGCGGCCGGCGAGGGCCGCGTCGACCCAGTAGCCGAGGTGCGCGCTGCGGAACGCGCCGAGCACGACGTCGCTGAGGTTCACCCGCCCGACGACGTCCCCGTCGCGCTCGAGCACGAGGGGCGCGGAGCGCCCGGAGCCGTGCGACAGCAGCTCCACGGGGATGCGCTCCGCGTGGTAGTCCGCCTCGTAGAACGCCGCCGGCCGTTCCGGCTCCCAGGGCGTCAGGTGGTCGCGGTTCCGGGCGTACGCCGCGGCGAGCGCGGGGCCGTCGCCGCGGCGCAGGAGGCGCATGACGACGCCGTCGGGCAGGTCGGCGGGCAGGGTGGGGGGCGGGGTGGGGGCTGGGTCTCCGGGCGCGGGCACGACCGCGAGCCTAGACCCGGGCCTGGTCGCGCAGGGCGGCGAGCGCGTCGCGCACCTCGTCCGCGACGGGCCGCGCCTGACCGGAGGCGATCCACGCCTCGAACCCCACCCGGAACGCCGCGACCCCGGCCTCCGCGACCATCGACGCGGCGGGCTCCGCGGAGCCACGGTCCCGCAGCGCCGCCGCGGCGGCGTCGCGCAGCGCGGAGAGCTTGAGGAGCTCGCGCTCCTGCAGGCGGGGCGTGGCGGCGACGACCGCGGCGCGGCGGGCCGCGAACTCGCGACGCTCGTCGAGCGCCGACGCCGCGGTGCAGAAGGCCGCGCCGACGACGTCCAGCGGGTCGGCGTCGTCGGGTGCCTCGCGGACGGAGGACACCACGGCCTCCTCGAGCTCGTGCGAGCCGTCGAACAGCACCTCGCGCTTGTCCGCGAAATGGCGGAAGTAGGTGCGCTCGGTGACGCCGGCGCGCTCCGCGATCTGCGCGGTCGTCGTCTGCTCGAACCCCTGCTCGGCGTACAGGTCGAGGGCGGCACGCGTCATGCGTCCGCGGGCGTCGGGTTCCCATCGGGCCATGCCGGACAGTCTAGTGATGACAGTGCCAGACATCAGGTGTAGCGTGAGTGATGTCAGCAACTGACATCACCTGAGGAGAACCCATGCGCGTCTTCGTCACCGGAGCCTCCGGCTGGATCGGCTCCGCCACCGTCCCCCATCTGCTCGCCGCGGGCCACGAGGTCGTGGGGCTGGCCCGGTCCGACGCCTCCGCCCGTGCGGTCGAGGCCCTGGGCGCCACGGCCTACCGCGGCAGCCTCGACGACGTGGCCGGCCTGCGGGCCGGTGCCCGCGACGCCGACGCCGTCGTCCACCTCGCGTTCAAGCACGACTTCTCGGACTACGCCGGCGCGGGCCGCACCGAGCGGGCCGTCGTCGAGGGCTTCGTCGACGAGCTGGCCGGCAGCGGGCGGCCGCTGCTGCTGGCGTCCGGGCTGGTCGGGGCGCCCGGGCAGGTCCTCACCGAGCGTGACCCGTCCACGTTCGCGGGGCCGGACGCGCCGCGCGGCGGCTCCGAGGGGCTGGCGCTCGACGCCGTGGAGCGCGGCGTCGGGTCGGTGGCCCTGCGGTTCTCGGCCACCGTGCACGGCGCGGGCGACCACGGGTTCACGTCGGTGCTGGTGCGGACGGCGCGCGAGCGCGGCGTCTCCGGCTACATCGGCGACGGGGCGAGCCGGTGGCCCGCCGTCCATGTGGACGACGCCGGGCGGCTCGTCGCCCTCGCGGTCGACAAGGCGCCCGCGGGCTCCGTGCTGCACGCCGTGGGCGAGGAGGGCGTCGTCCACCGGGAGATCGCCGAGGCGATCGGTCGTCTGGTGGGCGTGCCTGCCGTCTCCGTGGACCCGGCGGACGCGGCCGAGCACTTCGGCTGGCTCGGCACGTTCTGGGGCATGGACGCCGTCGCGTCGAGCGCCCTGACGCGCGAGCTGCTCGGCTGGGAACCCACCGGCCCGACCCTGCTCGAGGACCTCGCCGCGGGGGCCTACGACCACGCGGTGCGCGGCTGACGCCGCGCGGCGGGCCGGGCGGGCCGGGTCAGGCCTGCCGGTCCTCGTCGGCCAGTCGCGGCTCGGTGCGCAGGGCCGGCCGCAGGCCCGCCTTGTCGGCGTAGAACGCGCGGATGTCGTCCATGTCGGCGCGCACGTCGCCGGTGAGGCGGAGGGTCGGGCCGAGGCCGGTGGTCATGGTGGTGCGGTCCACGTAGCCGAGCGTCACGGGGAGGTCGGCGGCGCGGGCGATGCGGTAGAAGCCGGACTTCCAGCCGTCGCCGGACCGTGTGCCCTCCGGCGTGACGACGAGGTGGAAGACCTCGCCGGCCCGGACGCGGGCGAGGACGTCGTCGACGACGCGGCTGGGGTCGCGGCGGTCGACGGCGATGCCGCCGAGCGCGCGCATCAGCGGCCCCCGCCAGCCGGCGAACAGGGTGTGCTTGCCCAGCCAGCGCACGTCGAGCCCGAGCCGCCACGCGATGGCGAGCATCAGCACGAAGTCCCAGTTCGACGTGTGCGGCGCGCCCACGAGCACGCCCGCCTGTGCCGGAGCGGGCTCGCTGCGGAGGGTCCAGCGGCTGAGCCGCCAGTAGGTGCCGGCGAGCGCCCGCCGCAGGGTTCTGAGCATCGGGCGACTCTACCGGCCGGCCCGGGGATGTGATGGAATTTGAACATGTTCAGACTGAACGTGTTCAGAATCGGCCCGACGCGATGACGGGGCCGGAGGGGTCGACGCGCGACCTCGTCCGCCGCACGGCGCTGCGGATGTTCCGCGAGCGAGGCTTCGCGGCGACGACGATGCGGGCGATCGCCGCCGAGGCCGGCGTCGCGACCGGCGTCGCGTACTACTGGTTCGGGTCCAAGGGCGACCTGGTCCAGGAGCTCTACCTGGAGGTCAACGAGGACCACGCCCGGCGCGCGGCCGGCGCCCTGGAGGGGGCGGGCGGCGGCCTCGGGCCGCGGCTGCGCGCGCTGTGGCACGCGGGCATCGACGCGTTCGAGCCGTCGCACGACCTGGGTGCGGAGCTCGTCGCCGTCGCGATCCGTCCGGGTGCCGCCGAGAGCCCGTTCTCGTCCGCCTCCGCGGAGACCGCGCGCCTCAGCCGGGCCCTTCACGAGCAGGTCGTGGAGGGTTCGTCGACCCGGGTCCCCGCGGCCGTGCGCGAGGAGCTGCCGCGCCTGCTCTGGCTGGCCTGGCTGGGCGTGACCCTGTTCTGGGTGCACGACGGCTCGCCCGGGCGGCGCCGGACCCGCGCGCTCATCGACGGCGCGGCGCCCCTGGTCGCCCGGCTGGTGCGGGTCGCGGGCCTGCCCGGCGTGCGGTCCGTCGTGGACGACGTCGTCGGCCTGGCGCGGCAGGTGGAGGCGTGAGCCGCGAGGCGGCGGCCGTCGCCGCGCGCACGTGCGCGTGGGCGTGCGTCGTCCTCCTCGCGGTCGTCGTCGTGGCGGCCTTCGTCGTGGGCATCGTGACGGCGGTGTCGGGGGACGACGGGACGGCGGGAGTGGGGACGGCGTTCTTCGGCCTCATGCTGTGGGCCGTCGTCGCGGCGGTGGCGTGGGCGCTGGGTTGGCCGCTGGGGATCGTCGTCGAGGGGCTGCTCGCGCGGGCGGGCGCCGGGACGGGATCGCGGGCGGTGGCACTCGCCGCGGCGGCGGGTGCGGTGGCCCTCGCGGCCGCGGCCGCCATCGGCTTCCTTCCCGAGGGGTGGGTGGTCGCGGTCGTCCTCGCCGTGGTGGGTGCGGCTGCTGCCGGGATCGGGCGTGTCGTGGTCGCCGCCCGCGACCGGCGCGCCGGCACGGACAGGGCCGATGCCCCGCTCCGCGTCGCGCTGGTGGGGTCGGGGGCGGGCAGCACCGCTGCGCACGTGCTGGAGGCGGCGCGCGCGCCGGGGGCCGGGCTCGACGTGCGCCTGGTGGTGGGCAACAACAGCGGGTCGGGGATCTTCGACGTCGCCCACGCGCACGGGGTGCCGACGACGCACCTCAGCGGTGTCACGCACCCCGACCCGGTCGCCCTCGATGCCGCCCTCCTGTCCGCGCTCGAGGGTGCGGGCGTCGAGGTCGTCGTCCTCGCCGGGTACATGAAGAAGCTCGGGCCCCGGGTGCTCGCGCGTTACGAGGGCCGCGTCCTCAACACCCACCCGGCGCTCCTGCCGGAGTTCGGCGGTGCGGGCATGTACGGCGACCGCGTCCACGCGGCGGTGCTCGCGGCAGGGCGCCCGACGTCGGGGGCGACGGTGCACCTCGTGACGGCGGGGTACGACGAGGGCCCGGTCGTGGCGCAGGCCGAGGTCCCCGTGCTGGCCGGCGACGACGTGCCCGCGCTGCGGGCGCGCGTCCAGGCCGCGGAGAAGGGGCTCCTCGTCGACGTGCTGCGGGGCTGGACGCGCTGAGCCGGCGTGCCGCCGGGCGTGTCGTCGCCTCGCGCGGGCTGTCGTTTCGTGGTGAGTCGGCCAGACCGGATCGGTGACGGACAGGCCGCACCGGGGCCGCCCCAGCGGGAGATGACGTCTCTGCCGGAGTGGTGCCGGCTGGGCGGGCGCTGCTCCTGACCTGCCGACAGGACGAAAGACCACGGTGTCGGGGCGGCGGGGACACGCCGTGGGACACGCCGGGTGCCGGGTGCAGGGACCCGATGTCGGAGGGTCGCGGGACGCTCCACGGATGAGCGAGCACGCGCACGGCGTCCACCACACCATCGACTACGTGGAGCTTCCGGTCACGGACCTCGCGGCGGCGCAGGAGTTCTACGCCGCGGCGTTCGGCTGGGAGTTCACCTCGTACGGCCCCGGGTACGCGGGCATCCGCACGGCCGCGGAGCGCGCCCCGGCGGAGGCGGGCGGGCTGCGTCTCGCGGAGGCGGGCGAGGTGTCGCGCGGCGGTCCGTTCGTGCTGCTGTTCTCCGACGACCTCGACGCGACCCTCGCCGCCGTCACGCGGGCGGGCGGGCGGGTCGCCGCGGGGCCCTACGAGTTCCCCGGCGGGCGCCGGTTCCACTTCCTCGACCCGAGCGGCAACGAGCTCGGGGTGTGGGCCACGTCCTGACCGGCGCTGCCGGCGGCCTCAGCCCGCCGCGGCGAGCGCCAGCACCCCCGCCGCGACGGCGAGGGGCGCGACGACGACGCCCTGGGCGACGACGCGGCGCACCAGCCCCGCGGGGGCCGAGAACGTGTGGCGCCGGTACTGCTGCAGCCACAGGAGCGTGGCGAGCGACGCCCACGGGGTGATCAGCGGGCCGGCGTTCACGCCGACGAGGAGCGCGGCGAGCCGGGCGTCGTCACCGGTGACCGTCGGCGCGAGCGCGAGGTAGGCCGGCAGGTTGTTCACCGCGTTGGCGGACGTCGCGCCGACGGCGGCGACCTGGGCGAGGCTGCCGGCGTCGTCGCCCGTGCCGACGAGCGGGGCGAGGAGCTCCGTGAGCCCGTGCGCGTGCCAGGTGCCGACGACGACGAACAGGCCCGCGGTGACCACGACCGTGCGCCACGGCACGAGCTCCCGCACCGGGACGGGCAGCGGGGCCCGTCGCCACGCCGTCGCCACGCCCAGGACGGCGGTGGCGCCGAGCGCCACGGGCAGCACGGGGAGCTCGGCCGCGAACCCGGCGCCCATGAGCAGCACGACGACCGCCGCGACGCGCAGCAGCACCGGGTCCGCCGCCGCACGCCGCGCAGGGACGGCGTACCCGCCGCGCAGGGCGGACGCGTGCAGGGCCGCGAGCGCGAGGAGCACGACCGCGAGCACGGCCAGTGCGGGTGCGGCCATCACCCCGAGGTAGCCCGCGTCGAACGACGGCGCCGCCATGAGGTTGGTCAGGTTGGAGACGGGCAGGAGCAGCGAGGCCGTGTTGGCGAGGGCCAGCACGGTGAGGGCCAGGGGGAGCGGGTCGCGGTCGAGGCGCCGCGCCACCGCGACGACGGCCGGGGTGAGCAGCACCGCCGTCGTGTCGAGGGACAGCACCACGGTGCACGTCGCCGCAGCGCCGGCCACGAGCAGCCACAGCACCCACGCGCGGCCGCGGGCGAGGCGGGCGGCGCCGTCCGCCACCGCGTCGAACAGCCCGGCGCCCGCGCAGAGCTCCGACACGACCGTCAGCAGCACGACGAACCCCAGCACCGGGCCCGTCAGGGCGGCGAGGGAGCGGGCGTCCTCGGCGGGGAGCGCGCCCGTCAGCGGCAGGAGGACGACGAGCAGCAGCGCCGGCACCCACAGGGGCGGAAGGAGCTTCCGGACCCGGCGGCCGGGGCCGGTCATCGCCGGCTCGCGGGGCGTGTCACGGGCCGAGCGTAGTGCGCCGCCCCGGAGTTCCTCGGGTCGGGACGGTAAGGATCGGGCCCCTGCCGGCAACTGAGGGGTATGAGCACACGCCGACGACGCCCTGGGGACGCCTCCGCCGCGCTGCTCTTCGCCCTGGTGGCGGTGGGCTGCACGACCGTGTGGGTGGTCTGGGCCGGCGTGGTGATGCTCATGGCGCCGGACGCGCCGCGGGCCGCCGGCTGGGTGTGCACGGTGGCCGGCGTGGTGGTGCTCGTGGCCGTCGGGCTGCTGGTCGCGTCGCTGCTGCGCGGCCCGGTGCGGATCGTGCCCCTCGACGCGTCGGGCACGCACTGGTCCCTGCGGGCCGCGCCCGTGCCGCTGCGGATGGCGAGCTCCGCGTCGCTGGCCGCGGGGTCGCGCGGGGAGGCGCTCGCGGCGCAGGTGGTGCGGGCGGCGACCCGCGACGACGTCACGCGGCGGGCGAGCACCTCGCGGGCCGTGCTGGTGCTGCAGCAGGTCCTCGAGCTCGCGCGGCGCCCGCAGGACGAGCAGTGCTCCGCGGGGGGCGAGGCCGAGTGGGCGCGTGTGCGCGCGTCCGTCGTCGACCTCGCCCTGCGGGCGTCCGACCACCCGCCGCACCCCGTCACCCTGCTGCCGTGGGAGGAGCACCTGGCCGCCCCGCGCTGAGTGCTGCTGACGGTGCCCGCCCGACCGGATCAGGGGCCGGCCGGGCGGGCGCCGTCAGCGTCCACGGGCCCCGGCCGCCGCCTCGGCCAGCACCTCGGCGACGCGGCGGTGCCCCTCCGCCTCGAACTCCTCGTCGCCCACCTGGTACGCCCACACGGCGGTGCCGATCGCCTCGCGCACCCGGGAGCGGAACCACGCCGCGGGCTCGCGGGGGTCGCGCCCGTACCCGGCGAAGAACGCCGCCTCCGCGTCCGGGTGCCGCCGGAACTCGCGTGCGGCGAGCCGGTCGAGGTCGCTGGCCGCGGGCCGCAGGTCGGCGCGGCCGAGGTCGATGACGCGTACCGTGCCGCCGTCGTCGACGAGCCAGTTGCGGGCCTGCCAGTCGCCGTGCGTGGGGACGAGGACGGCGGGCGGCGTGGGCCACGACCGGATCAGCGCCCGTAGCCGCGCCACGTCGCCGGCGGCGATGCGGTGCTCCTGCGCCAGCCGGCGCTCCGCGTTCGCGTCCGCACGGGCCTCGTGCTCGACGTCCTCGACGGCGAGCTGGCCGTGCAGCGCGGCGAGCAGCCGCCCCGCCTGCTCGTACGTGCCCGGGTCGGACGCCGCCGCCGGCACGTCCTGCACCAGCCGGCCCGGCTGGTAGGTGGTGACGAGCAGGCGGGCGTCCGCGTCGGCGTGCAGCAGCCGGCCCACCCGGTCGCCCGCGTCGGCGAGCCACGGCCCCGTCCACTCGCGGTGGGCGCGGATCTCCCGCGCGATGTGGTGGTCGCTCTCCCCGCCCGCCTTCGCGACGACCGTCCGCCCGCCGGCGGCGACGCGCAGCACGGTGGTCTCCACCAGGCCCCAGCTCATGTCGGCCTCGACGCGCGCGCCCGGGAGCCAGGTGGCGAGCAGCTCGCGCTGCTGGTCGGACAGCACGGCGAGCGCCAGGTCACCGGTCACGAGGAGGTGGAAGACTCGTGCCGGGACCCGTCGTCGAGGTACCAGACGATCTGCCCGGCGGGGCTCCAGTCGTCCTCCGTGAACCCGCTGGCCCAGACGGCCCAGTACCCGTCCGACACGACGGCGTCGAGCAGGGTGCCGTCGGGGACTCGGAACTGGACGCTCGCGACGTCGTCACCCGCGAGACCGACGAGCATCCGGTCGTCGTCCGACCCGCCTCCGATCTGGAGGACCGCCTCGTCCGGCTCCGGCAGGTCGTCGATCGCGCCGCTCACCGTGCTCCACGCCTGGTACGGGGCCTCCGCGTCCTGCTGGCACACGACGAACCGCTCGTGGTCGCGGACCAGCACGGTGAGCCCCGCGTCTCCGTTCCGCCGCTCGATGACGGGCTCGACCCCGGTGGCGTCGCGCCCGGGGGCGCAGGCGTCCCGGCGCGCCTCGGCGGGCGGCGTCACGGTCGCGGGGTCCGCGGGCCACGCGCCCTCCAGCGGCGTGGACCGTTCGGACCCGTCCGTGGCGGTCCAGAGGAGGGTGAGCCGGGCGTCCGGCGGCACCTCGTCCCCGGGGAGCATGACCGCCCACTCGCCGTTCCCGATCGTCCGCACGTCGGTGGCGGGCCCGTCGTCCACGGACAGCCGGATCGAGCGGACGTCCTGGCCGGCTGCGCCCCAGGCGACGTACCAGTCGTCGTCGCGGACGCCGGCGGGCACCACCTCGTCGGGGCCGGGTTCGGCGGGGTGGTCGTCGGGCCACAGCGTGGTCGACGCGGAGGAGCTGCCCGCGTCGCCGGCCTCGCCGCAGAACCCGGTGAGGCCGGCGTCGTCGGACCGCATCAGGACCAGCCGCGTCCCGTCGTCGCGGGACTCGGCGGCGAGCGAGCGCCACGCCTGCGGGTGCTCGACGTCGTCGGCCTGGTGCGCGGCGGTGGTGAGCCGCGACGCGCACGCGGACGGGGGCGGTCCGGCGGGCACCGGGGCCGGGGGCCGGCCCGTCAGCGCCAGCCCGACGGCGACCACGCCGACGACGCCCGCGGCCGCGGCGCCGAGCTGCACGCGCCGCCGGCGGCGCTCTCGGGCGGTGCGGCCCCGGCCCAGCGGGACGACGACGTCGTCGTCGTACGCGCCGACGGGGGTCACGACGGCCAGGCCGGTCGCGTCGGGGATGTCGTCCCCGCCGTCCTCGCGACGGTGGTCCCGGAGCTCCAGCACGTGGGCGTCGCCGACGCGGCGGCTGCGGGGGTCGGCGGGCCCGTCGAGCGTGGCGTCGAGCGCGGCGCGTGCCGCGGCGAGCCGCTCGGGGTCGGGGGACGTGGTGGGGGCGAGCCGGGCGAGGCGCTCGTCGACGCCTGCGGTGCTGCCCGAGGTGCTGCCTGCGGGGTTCATGCGGACCTCCTCGAGGGCGCGGGGGAGCGGGTGTCGTCGGTGCCCTGGCCGGCGGGGCCGTCGGCGGGGCCGTCCGCGGGGCCGTCGGCGAGCGAGGCCAGCCGGCGTCGGGCGCGGTGCAGGCGCACGTGGAAGGTCGCGGTGCTGCAGCCGGCGACGGCGGCGGCCTCGGGTGGCGCGAGCCCGTCCCACGCGACCAGGAGGATCGCCTCGCGCTCCCGCTCGGTGAGGTGGGCGAGAGCCCGGAGGAGGCCGTCGCGCTCGACGGCGAGCGCCTCGGGGGCGGCCTCCGGCAGCGGCGCGGACGCCGCGAGGGAGGCGAGCTCCTCGTCGAGGGTGCGCCGCCGGCGGGCCGCGCGGTGGGCGTTGCGCACGAGGTTGCGCGCCACGACCAGCAGCCACGGCAGCGCCGGGTCGGGGACGTCGTCGAGGCGGCGCCAGGCCACGAGGAACGTCTCGGAGAGCACGTCCTGGGCGGTGTCCGGGTCGGTGCGCCGCCACAGGTACGCCTGGACGCGGACGGCGTGCGCGCTCCACAGCGCGGACAGCCGTTCGCGCGGCTCGGCGGTGCCGTCGGGAGTGCCGTCGGGGATGCTCACACGACGTAGTGTCCCGGGCGGACCGGCCCTTACACGCGAGATCGGTCGTCCGTGGCGCGGCCGGTCCGGCAGGGGACCGACCTCGCCACGGACGACCGATCTCAGGGCGTCAGGTCTCAGGGCGTCAGGTCACAGGGCGTCAGGTCGCAGCGCGTCAGGCGGGCCGTTCCCCGGGCTTGACGGCCAGCACGGGGCACTCGGCGGTCAGCAGGATGCGCTGCGCGACGCTGCCCATGAGCAGCTTGCCCACCGGGCTGCGGTGCCGCAGGCCGACGACGACGAGCCGCGCGGACAGCTCGGACGCGACGTCGAGCACCTGCTCCGCGACGTCGCGGCCCATCTCCTGCCGCACCACGTGCGGCAGCCCGGTGCCGCGCAGCCGCTCGGCCAGGTCGGCGAGCCCGGCGGGCGCGGCGTAGCGCTCGTCGACGAGGGCGTCGCCACGGGTGCCGTTGACGACGGCGACGCCGCGCCCTCCCTCGCGGGCCCACGCGATCGCGTGCTCCAGCGCGGCGTCGCCGAACTCGTCGGGCGTCCACGCCACGACCACCCACCCGGCGGCCGGGGACGTCTCGTTCTCGGTCACCGGAGTGCTCCTTCCGTCTCGGTGTCGTTCGCGGCCTCCGCCTCGGCCTCCAGCCGCGACTCCGTGCGCGACCGCCACCGCGACAGCAGCGGGCGGCCGGCGAGGGCGAGGGCCAGCACCACGTAGATGGCGATGGCCAGCGGCTCGCTCCACAGGATCGAGGGGTCGCCGCCGGAGATGGTCAGCGCCTCGCGGAGCTTGGTCTCCATGAGCGGGCCGAGGATGACGCCCAGGATGAGCGGCAGCACCGGCAGCCCGAACCGCCGCATCGCCAGGCCCAGCAGGCCGAACACGAGCAGCAGGCCGATGTCGAACGGGTCGAGGTTCGTCGCGTACGCGCCGAGGCAGGCGAAGAACAGGATGCCCGCGTACAGCTGCGGCCGGGGGATGCGGAGCAGCCGCGCCCACAGGGGCGCCAGCGGCAGGTTGAGCACCAGCAGCAGGAGGTTGCCGATCAGCAGGCTGGCCAGCAGCGTCCACACCATGTCCGCGTGCTCGGTCATGAGCTGCGGGCCGGGCTGGATGCCGTACCCCTGCAGCGCCGACAGCATCACCGACGCCGTGGCGGTCACGGGCAGGCCGAGCGCCAGCATCGGCACCAGCATGCCCGCGGCGGACGCGTTGTTCGCCGCCTCGGGGCCGGCGACGCCCTCGATGGCGCCCTTGCCGAAGTCGCCGCGCTTGGACAGCCGGCGCTCGGTGACGTAGGAGAGGAACGTCGGCAGCTCGGCGCCGCCGGCCGGCAGCGCGCCGAACGGGAAGCCGAACGCCGTGCCGCGCAGCCACGGCTTCCAGGAGCGCTTCAGGTCCTCACGACCCATCCACGGCTGCCCGACGGGGACCACCTGGGCGGGCTTGCGACGCAGGTGGGCGGCCACCCACAGCGCCTCGCCGAGGGCGAAGATGCCGACCGCCACCACCACGATGTCGAGGCGGTCCACGAGCTGGGTGACGCCGAACGTCAGGCGCGGCTGGCCGGTGTTGAGGTCCAGCCCCACGAGGCCGATCGTCAGGCCCACGAACAGGGACATGAGGCCGCGCAGCGGGCTCGACCCGAGCACCGTGGCCGTCAGGACCAGCGCCAGCACCATGAGGGCGAAGTACGACGGCGCGCCGATCTCGACCGCGACGTCGGCCAGCGACGGCGCGAAGAACGCGACCAGCAGGGTGCCGATCGTGCCGGCCACGAACGACCCGACGGCCGCCGTCGCCAGCGCCTGCGCGCCGCGGCCGGCGCGGGCCATCCGGCTGCCCTCCAGCGCCGTCATCACGGACGCCGACTCGCCGGGGGTGTTGAGCAGGATCGACGTCGTCGACCCGCCGTACATGCCGCCGTAGTAGAGCCCGGCGAACATGATGAACGCCTGCGTGGGCTCCAGCCCGAACGTCACGGGCAGCAGCAGCGCGATCGCCATCGCCGGCCCGATGCCGGGCAGCACGCCGACGAACGTGCCGAGCAGCACGCCCACCGCGGCGTACAGGAGGTTCATGGGGGTGAGGGCGGCGCCGAGGCCGTCCCACAGCAGTCCGAGGTTCTCCATCAGGTCACCGCCTCACAGGATTCCGTCGAGGACGCCGGGGGTGAGCGGGATGCCCAGCCCGACGACGAAGCCGTACCAGCTGCCCACCGCGAGCACGAGGCCCACGAGGACGTCGCGCACGTGCGTGCGGCTGCCCAGCGCCCAGGCGGCGCCGGCGAAGAGGATGGCGCCCGCGAGCGCCCACCCGAGCCACGTCACCGTGGCGATCGTCAGCAGGATGACGCCCACCAGCTTGAGCACGGTGGGCCAGTCGGCCGCGGTCGTGACGTCGACGTCCTCGCCGGCCTCCGGCTCCGGGCGCGAGCCGCGCGCCGTCGCGACGGCCAGCAGCACGCTGGTCACGACCAGGCCGCCGCCGATGAGGATCGGGAAGATGCGCGGGCCCACCGGGTCGGCGAACCCGACCTCCAGGGTGCTCGCGTCGTACACGGTGTAGGCGCCGACGACCAGCAGCACAGCGGCGAGGCCGTACTGCGCGCGGTCGACGCGCGGCGTCCCGGGCGGGCCCTGCGGACCCGGCTCCGCGGCCCCCGGTGCGGGGGTCTCCACGTCGGTGCTCACAGCAGGTTCAGCTCCCTCAGGGTGGTCGACACCCGCTGGTCCTGCTCGCGCAGGAACTGCTCGAAGTCGTCGCCGGTGGTGAAGGCGTCCGTCCAGCCGTTGTCGGCCAGGGCCTGCTCCCACTCGGGCGAGTCGTGCATGCGGGTGAGGTAGTCGACGAGCCGGTCGCGGGCCTCGTCGCTGATGCCGGGCGGGGCGACGACGCCGCGCCAGTTGGTGAACACGAGGTCGATGCCGCTCTCGGTGAGCGTCGGGACGTCGGCGAGGACGTCCTCGGCCACGCGCTCCTCGCCGGACACGGCGAGCACGCGCAGCTCGCCGGCGGCGATCTGCCCCTCGAACTCGGCGAGGCCGGAGAACCCGACCTGGATCTTGTGCCCCAGCAGCGCGCTGGTCAGGGGCCCGCCGCCGTCGTAGGAGACGTAGCGCAGCTCCTTCGGGTCGACGCCCGTGGCCTGGGCGAGCTGCATGGGGAACAGGTGGTCGGGTCCGCCGGGGGACGAGCCGCCGCCCAGCACGACCGACGAGGGGTCCTGCGACCACGCGTCGACGAGGTCGTCGATGGTGCGGAAGGGGGAGTCGGCGGGGACGAGGACGCCCTCCTGCTCCTCGATGAGCTGGGCGAGCGGGGTGGCGTCCTGCGGGCGGGCGTCCACGCCGAACGAGTACGTGGACCCCACGACGCCGAGGCCGAGCGTCATCATGAGCCGCTCGTTGCCGGCCTCGCCCATGAGCCGCGACATGGCGACCGAGCCGCCCGCGCCGAGGATGTTGGTGACCTGGATGTCGCCGCCGGTGATGCCGTCGCGGTCCAGGACGCCGACGGCCGCGCGGCCGGTCTGGTCGTAGCCGCCGCCGGGGCTGTTCGGGATCCACATGTCGAGGTCGGTCGAGTCGTCGCCCCGGGTCACGCCGCAGGCGGCGGACACGGCGACGAGGGTGGCGGCGAGCGCGGCCGCCAGGGCGACGCGGGTGCCGCGCCGTCGGCCGTGGCTGCGCGACGGCACGAGCCCCGCAGCGCGGGGCGGCGGGGGTGCGGGCACGGCGCTCGGGGGGCCGGATGTCGTCGTCGACATCGGTTCCTCCAGACTTGTCGGTGCTGCGGGGCGGCTGTGCCCCGGGTGCGATCGTCACAGGTGCCCGCCGGGCGCGTCATCATTGGACAACCAAAGGAGGTTGTGGAACTTGCGGTCACGCCCCTCACGCCGCTCCCGCGGCCACCTCACCCTCGCCGGCCAGGTGCTGCTGCTGCAGCTCGCCGTGCTCCTCGTGGTGGTCGCGGCGGCCGCCGTCGTGTTCCTCGGGCAGGCCGACGCCCAGTTCCGCGACGACCGCGCGGACCGGCTCGAGGTGGCCGCCGAGGGGCTGGCCGGAATCCCCGCCGTCCAGGAGACGCTCGCCACCGACACCCCCGACGCGGCGGCGCTCGGCTTCTACCTGCAGACGCGGGCCGACTTCGTCGACGCGACCCACGCCTACGTCGCCGACCTCGACGGCCGGGTGCTGGTCGCGACCGACCCGACGCGCGTCGGGGAGGGGCTGGCCCTGCCCGCCGGCGCCGCCGAGCGGGCGGGCAGCGGCGACGTGACCGACCTCGACGGGCGCTCCATCGCCGCCTGGGTGCCGGTGTACGGGGGCAGCGCGCCGCACCCCGTCGCCGTCGTCGTGCTCGCCGACCCGTACCCGCCGCTCGCCGAGCGCGTGTCCCGCGCCGGAGGGGACGTGCTCGTCGTGCTCGGCATCGGCACGGCGCTCGCGGCCGCCGGGTCGTGGCTGCTGGCCCGGCTGGTGAAGCGCCGCACCCGCGGGCTGGAGCCGGCGCAGATCGCGGCGCTCGCGGACCACCGCGAGGGCGTGCTGCGGTCGATCCGCGAGGGCGTGGTCGTGGTGGGCGACGACGGCCGGGTGAGCCTCGTGAGCGACAGCGCCCGCGCGCTGCTCGGCCTCGCGGACGACGCCCCCGACCTGACGGGGCGGCGTCTGGACGACCCGGGCCTGGCCGACGTGGGCCTGGAGCCCGCCGTCGCCGACCTGCTGCGCGGCACGGACGAGGTGCACGACGCGGTGCTGGTCTCGGGGGACACGGTGCTGGTGCTCAACCGCCGGCGCGTGCTGCACGACGGCCGCCCGGCCGGCACGGTGACCACGCTGCGCGACCGCACCGAGCTGCTCGCGCTGCAGAGCGAGCTGCACGCGCGCGAGAGCGTCACCGAGACCCTGCGCGCGCAGACCCACGAGTTCAGCAACCAGCTGCACACCGTCTCCGGCCTCATCGAGCTGGGGGAGTACGAGGAGGTGGGCCGGTTCGTCGACCGCCTCACCCGGCGGCGTGCGGCCCTCAGCGACGTGGTGACGTCCCGGGTCGCGGACCCGGCGGTGGCGGCCCTGCTCATCGCGAAGGCGAGCCTCGCGGACGAGCGGCACGTGGAACTCGTCGTCGACCCGGGCAGCGCCCTGCCGCGCCTGGACCCCGACCTGTCCGCCGACGTCAACACCGTGCTCGGCAACCTGGTGGACAACGCGGTGGACGCCGCCGCGTGGGCCGCCGGCCCGAGCGCGCAGGGCGTCGCGAGCGCCGCCATGGTCCGGGTGCGCCTGGCCCTGGACGGGCCCGCGCACGACGTCCTCGTCGAGGTCGCGGACACCGGGCGCGGCGTGCCGCCCGAGCAGGCCGACGCGATCTTCCGCCGCGGCTGGAGCACGAAGCCGCATGGCGCGACCGGGCGAGGCGTCGGCCTCGCGCTGGTGCACGTGCTGGCGCAGCGCCGCGGCGGCGTCGTGACGGTGCACAATGGCGACGCCCGCGACGGGGAGGGCGGCGCCGTGTTCATCGTGCGGCTGCCGCAGGCCGTCGCGGGAGCGGGACGAGCCGATCAGGGGGTGCAGCAGGCGTGAGCCTCGACGTGCTGGTGGTGGAGGACGACTTCATGGTCGCGTCCATCCACCGCCGCTTCGTGGAGCGGGTGGACGGCTTCCGCGTCGTCGGGGAGGCGCACACGGGCGCCGACGCGCTCGCGGCGGTCGAGGCCCTGCGCCCGGACCTCGTGCTGCTCGACGTGCACCTGCCCGACATCGGCGGCATCGAGGTGCTGCGCCGGCTGCGCGCGGCGGGCCACGACCTGGGGGTCGTCGTGATCACGGCGGCCCGCGAGGCGGACACGGTCCGCGCGGCCGCGGCCGGCGGGGCCGCGCACTACCTGGTCAAGCCGTTCGCGTCGGAGGACCTCACGGCGCGGCTGGAGGCGTTCCGCCGCGCCCACGAGGCGCTCGACGGCCTCGACCGCCCGGGCGGGCCGGGGCAGGCGGAGATCGACGCCCTCCTCGCGCCGCAGCCGTCGCGCGCCGGCGCCGCGGCGCGCCCCGCGCTGCCCAAGGGGCTGAGCCAGGAGACCGCGGACGCCGTGCTGGCGGCCCTGGCCGACGGCGCGGAGCTGAGCGCCGCCGAGTGCGCCGACGAGATCGGCGTCAGCCGCGTCAGCGCGCGCCGGTACCTGGAGCACTTCGCGGCGACGGGCCGCGCCGCCGTGCGCCTTAACTACGGCACCGCGGGGCGGCCCGAGCGGCGCTACCGGCTGCGCTGAGCCGCCGTCAGGCCGACGGGTCGTCGGCGCCGGGATCGTTGACGCCCAGGATCTCGCGGAGCTCGCCCGGCGTGAGGTCCGACTCGGCGAGGATCTTCTGCAGCACGGCCGACTTGCCGGCGAGGTATCGGTCGATGTCCATCGTGGGGTCGGCGGCGAGCGCGCTCTTCACCGCGCCGTACTCGTCCCGCAGGTCGTCGCGGCGCCGCAGCACGTCCCGCACGGCCAGGTGGTTGCGCACGTGCAGCGTCCCCGCCGCGCAGACGTAGACGTGGCGGGCGGGGGCGTCGTCGGGCGCGTCCATCGCCTCGCGGCCGGGCAGGCCCAGGTCGCCGGCGTGGGCGTACCCGACGGCCTCGAGCGCCCGCACCGCCGCGGCGACGTCCGCGGCGGGGACGATCACGTCGACGTCGAGGACCGGCTTCGCCGCCAGCCCGGGCACCGAGGTCGACCCGACGTGCTCGACGACGGCCGTCGGCACCCCGGCGAGCGCCGCCCGCAGCGTGCGCGCGACCCCCTCGAACGCGGCGGGCCAGTCGGGGGAGGACGGGACGACGGAGATCGGCATCCGGTCATCCTCGCAGCGATGGCGCAGGCTAGGACCATGCGTCTCCTTCTCCTCCGACACGGACAGACCCCCGCCAACGTGGCCGGACTGCTCGACACCGGTGCCCCCGGGCCGCGCCTCACCCCGCTCGGGGAGCAGCAGGCCGCCGCCGTCCCGCTCGCGCTGGAGGGGCGGCGCATCGACGCCCTCGCCGTCTCGACCCTCCTGCGGACCAGCCTCACGGCCCAGCCCCTCGCCGACGACCGCACCCTGCGCCCCACAGTCCTGGGCGGGCTGCGCGAGATCGAGGCGGGCTCCCTGGAGATGTCGGCGGACCTCGCCGACCACCACACCTACCTGGAGACGGTGTTCGCCTGGTCGCGCGGCGACCGCGCCCGCCGCATGCCCGGCGGCCCCGACGGCGACGCGTTCCTCGCCCGGTTCGACGACGCCGTCGCCGCGCTGGCCGCGCGGGACCACGGCGTCGTCCTCGCCGTCTCGCACGGCGCGGCGATCCGGTCGTGGTCCGGCGCACGGGTCAAGGGGCTCGACGTCGACGAGCTGGCGCACACGCCGCTCGCGAACACCGGCCTCATCGAGGTCGAGGGCGACCCCGCGTCCGGCTGGCGCCTCGTCGCGTGGCACCGCGAGCCCGTCGGCGGCGAGCGCCTCGACGCCGTGGTGGCGAACGACCCCACCGGCGAGGCTGTCGACTAGCGGGGGAGCGGGCCGGCGTAGGCGTGGCGGGCGTCCTCGACGGCGGGCAGGTGCTCGTCGGTCCAGTCGGCGAGCGCCGCGAAGACGGGCGACAGGCTCCGGCCGAGGTCGGTGATCTCGTACTCGACCCGGGGCGGCACCTCGGCGTGGTAGTGCCGCAGCACGAGGCCGTCGCGCTCGAGCTGGCGGAGCCGCTGGGTGAGGACCTTCGGCGTGATGCCCGCCAGCCGCCGCTCCAGCTCGACGAAGCGCACCGGGCCCGACCGGTGGAGCGTCCACAGGATGGGCGTCGTCCAGCGGCTGAAGAGCAGGTCGACGGCGGGGCTGATCTTGCACGCCGCCAGGGGGTCGACGTCGGTCTGGTCGGTGAGGGACATGCCGCTCCAATACTTTCCCGGGGGAACGTGCTCGACGGGTGCTCCTAGTTTCCTCGGGTCGGCGTCGTTCGGACGCCACCCGGGGCCGCGGCGCCGGTACCTTTCGCATGCGAGGAGCACGTCCATGATCGTCGTCACCGGTGCCACAGGAAACGTCGGCCGCCCGCTCGTGGAGTCGTTGGCGGACGCCGGCCACGCCGTCACCGCCGTCTCCCGGGGGGTGACGTCGGGTCTGCCGTCCCGGCCCGGCGTCAGCCCCGTCGTCGCAGACCTCGCCGACCCGGCCGGCGTGGCCCCGGCGCTGGTGGGGGCGCAGGCCCTGTTCCTCCTGGTCCCGGGAGCGGGCGCCCACGTCGACGGCCCCGCCCTGCTCCGTGCGGCGGCCGACGCGGGGGTTCGCCGCGTCGTCCTGCTGTCGTCGCAGGCGGCCGGCACGCGGCCCACGTCGGTGTCGCACGCGCCGCTCGCCGCGCTGGAGACCGCGGTGCGGTCGTCCGGCCTCGACTGGACGATCCTGCGCCCGGGCGGGTTCACCACCAACGCCTTCGCCTGGGTGCCGTCGGTCCGCGCGGAACGCACCGTCCTCGCGCCCTACGCCGACGTGGCGCTGCCCGCGGTGGACCCCGGCGACATCGCGGACGTGGCCGCGGCGGCGCTCACCGGCGACGGCCACGCAGGACGGGTGTACGGCCTCACCGGACCGGAGGCGACCAGCCCCCGGCGGCGCGCCGAGATCCTCGGTGCGGCGCTGGGCGAGGAGCTGCGGTTCGTCGAGCTGGGTCACGACCAGGCGAGGGAGCAGCTGCTCCGGGCGATGCCCGCCCCGGTGGCCGACGGCACGCTCGACATCCTCGGCAGGCCGACGCCCGAGGAACGTCGCGTCAGCCCCGACGTGCCGGCCGTCCTCGGCAGGCCGGCGACGTCGTTCGAGGACTGGGTCGGCCGCAACCTCGACGCGTTCCGCGGATAGCCGCGGGGTGCGCCGTGGCGGCGTCCGGCCACGTCCGGCCACGTCCTGCCACGTCCTGACCGTCGAGGACGGTCGTCCACAGGCCTTGTCGGGCGGCGTCGCCAACCCCTAGGATCGAACGTATGTTCGATGACGGCGAAGGCGCGGGAAGCGGCTCGGTCGAGCCCGTCGCCTCCGCCGTGCTCCGGAGCGTCGACCCAGGGCCGCGGCCGTCGGTGCACGACCTCTCGGCGGCGATCGACGACGCCGTCGCGATCCAGGCACGCATCGACGCGCTGGAGGGAGCCAAGCTGCTCGCGGTCGAGCGGGCACGGCGTGCGGCGGCGGGGTGCGAGCGGGCGCTGCTCGACGACCGGGACCCGGAGCTGCGCCGGGCGTCGTCGGTGCGGCGGCACGAGCTCGCGACGCGGGCGTTCACCGCGGACCTGGCGGTGGCCCTCCGCCTGTCCGAGCAGGAGGCGGGGCACCTCGTCGACACCGCCCGCGTGCTGACGGAGGTGGCCGTGGACGTCGGGGGCAGCGGGGGCGATGGGGCGGTCACCGAGCCGGCACTCGTCGCGCTGTGCCGCGGCCGCTTCTCGGCGGCCCACGCCCGCGCCGTCGCCGACACGCTGGCCGACCTCCCCGACTCCGCCGCCCGCCACCAGGTCGAGGCGTGCGTGGTGCCCGCGGCGGGTCGGGACACGCTGCCGCAGCTCCGCCGGCGCCTGCGCCGTGCGCGCGACCGGGCGCACCCCGTGTCCCTGACCGTCCGGCACCGGGCGGCCGCCGAGAAGCGGGCGGTCCATCTCGACCCCGGCGCCGACGGCATGGTCTGGCTCACCGCCTACCTGCCCGCCGCGCCGGCGCACGCGATCCACGACCGGCTCACCCGCGCCGCACGCACCGCCCGGGACGGCGGCGACCCCCGCGGGGTCGGGCAGCTGCGCGCGGACGCGCTCGCCGCACTCCTCCTCGCCCCGCAGCTCGGCGGATCGAGGGACGCCCCGTCGCCCGGTGATGGCGCGGCCGCAGGCCCCCCGACGCACGTCGGGGGTGTCGAAGGCTTTGTGGGGACCGGCGGGGGTCGCGACGCGGTGCCGGACCTCGTGGAGCTGACACGTCGGATCGCTCCGTCGGTGCGGCTCACGGTGCCGGTGCTCACGCTGCTCGGCGGTGACGCCGGCGACGTCGCCGAGCTGGACGGTCAGGTGCCTGTCGACGCGGAGACCGCGGCCCGCCTGACGGCGAACGCGCCGTCGCTGCGCAGGTTCCTCGTCGACCCGGTCGACGCGGCGGTCCTGACCGTCGACGCCGGCACCTACGCCGTGCCCGCCGCCCTCCGGGCGCTGCTGCAGGCTCGCGACCTCACCTGCACGTTCCCCGGCTGCACCCGCGCCGCGTCGGGCAGCGACGTCGACCACGTGCGGGCCTGGGCGGACCGGGGCGCCACCACCGCCGACAACCTCACCCATCTGTGCCGGCACCATCACGTGCTCAAGCACCAGACGGGCTGGCGCGTCGTCCGCGCGCCCGACGGCGTCCTCACGTGGACCTCGCCCACCGGGCGCACCCGCGGCGAGGCGCGCGGACCGTGCACGGGTCGTCGGGAACTGTCGGGTCCGTCGGGTCCGTCGGGTCGGTCGGGGCCTTCGAGGCCGCCGGCCGAGGCGGGTTCACGCGGGGACGACCGGCGCCCGCTCGCTCCACGTCGCCTGCTCCGCCAGAGCGACCCAGGGGCACCGCCGTTCTGACGGCCGGCCGGCCGGTGCGGCGGCCCTTGCGCGGACGAGTGCGCGGGCGTGTGCGCGGGCGTGTGCTCGGACGGGTTGCGACCGCTCCGCGGGGCGCGTCCGCGACGCTGTGGCTCGCCGCGTGCCAACATGCCCGCATGACGACGGTGACGCTGCGCGAGATGACCCCGACGGAGTTCGACGAGTGGCAGGACGAGCTGGCCGAGGGGTACGCGGCCGAGCAGGTCGCCGCGGGCCGCTGGCCGTGGGAGGGGTCGGTGCGCCGCGCCCGCGAGGAGAGCGCCCAGCTGCTCCCGCAGGGGCTCGCCACCGAGCGGATGCTCGTCCGGTTCGCCGTGGACGCCGACGGGGAGCCGGTGGGTCGTGCCTGGGTGGCGCTGGACCCGCCGCACTGCTTGCCGGGCGTCGCGTTCCTCTACGACATCGAGGTGCTCGAGCAGCGGCGGGGGCAGGGCTTCGGGCGCGCGGTCCTGGCGGCGACGGAGGACGCGGCGCGGGAGGCGGGCGCGACCGCGCTGGAGCTGAACGTCCACGGGCGCAACGCGACCGCCGTCGCGCTGTACGACACCTCCGGGTACGCCGTCGTCACGCAGCAGATGCGCAAGCCGCTCTGAGCCCTTCTCGGCTACGGACGGCGTCGACCGCGAACCACGGGCGACGCCGTCGGCGGGCCCCGCCGGACGGCCGGGCGTCCCTCGGCGAGCAGCGAGCCCGCCAGCGCGAGGCTCCGGCGCAGCGCCTCGTCCCACGGCGCGCCCGGGACCACCGGTAGCGACCAGAGGGTGTGCCGCAGGAGCCCCGAGGCGAGGACGACGGCCAGGTGCGCCCGCGCGTCGAGGTCGGGCGCGGGCAGCCGGCTGGTGCGCTCCAGCCGCCTCCGCGCCGCGGTCACGGCCCACGACCGCGGCCCCGCGAGGTGCCCGATCTCCCGTGACCTCAGCCGCGCGTCTCCCTCCAGGAGCTGGAACCGCCGCCGGAACAGGTCGAGGTCGCCCACCGCCTCCCGGGCCCCGGTGACGAGGAGGGCGACCAGGTCGTCGAGCAGCGGGCCGTCCGCGCCGACGAACGCCTCGACCGCGTCCTCGCTCGGGTGCGGCGGCCGGCCGAGGATCGCGGCGTCCTTGCTGCCGAAGTACTTGAAGAAGGTGCTCTGCGCGACCCCGGAGGCGGCACAGATCCGTGCCACGGTGACCGCGGCGTAGCCGTGCTCGAGACAGAGGTCGACGGCGGCCGCCTCGACCCGCGCCCGGGCCGCGGCGCGCTTGCGCTCCCGCAGCCCGGGCGGTCTGGCGTCGGTCATCCGTTCTCCGGGGAGCTTCCCGTGGACCCGCCCGTGGACCCGTTCGACGACCCGTTCGACGACCCGTTCGACGACCCGTCCGTGGGCCCCGGGGCGGACGCGTCGTCCGCCCCGCCCGCGGTGAGCTTCGACCGGACGGTCGTGGCGTCGGCGTCGATGGTGGCCTGGTCGACGCCGTCCGTGGCGGGCACCCGCGCGGCGACCTCGTCGACCAGCGCCGCGGCCTTCCCGCTGTCGATCCACTCGCCGGTCAACGCGCTCACGGCGTCGTCGACCATCGCGGAGAAGTCGGCGTTCTCCTCGAACCGGGTGACGAGGGCGTTGTTGTTCATCATGCCGCCGCCCGTCCCGCCGCCCGGGCCGCCCTGCTCGCCCCCGGGCGGGCCGTCCGTCCCTCCGCCGTCGGGCATCCCGCCGTCGGGCATCTGGCCGCCCATGCCGCCGGGCCCGGCCATCCCGCCGAGCGCGAGGTTGAGGTCCCAGCTGACGACGCTGAGGAGGCCGGTGTCGAGGTCGTAGTACAGGTACGCGTTCTTGCCGGGTCCGGAGATGGTGTCGAAGTTGTCGAGCACCTCCTGCGTGCCCAGGTAGGTGGCGAACGAGCCCACGTCGACCCACTGGTCCAGGTCGGCGGCGAACTCCTCGTCGGAGGCCCCGTCCAGCCACTTCAGGAACGACACGACCGGCTGCAGGTCCTGGCTGCCGTTGAGGTTGGTCTGCTTGAAGTCGTCGGTGTACTCCGTCTGGTCGTCGCCCTGGTACGTGAACGAGCTCGTGGACAGCAGCTTGTAGAGCACCCCGTCGCCGTCGAGCTCGGTGGCGTACTGCGGGTCCGGGTTCTCCACGACGAGCCGGGTCGTGGTCGGGCGGTCGTTCACCGTGTAGGTCGTGAACGCGTAGTCCTGGGTGGGCTGGCCGGTCCGCTCCGTGAGCTCGAGCGAGACCGCCTCGTTGAGCGACGACGCGCTCGACGCGCTCGCCGGGCGGATCGACAGCTGGGTCCTGCCCTGGTAGGCGCGGCCCGGCTCGTTCTCGTCGAAGCTCACCAGCAGCGGCAGGTTCTCCGGCTCGGCGGTCGTCAGGGACACGCCGGTCCCCGCGAACCCGCCGCCGCCGGCACCGCCGCCGGGCATGCCGCCCTCGGGCAGCTGGCCGCCGTCGGGCGGCTCCATGCCCTCGGGCGGCTCCATGCCCTCGGGGAGCTCCATGCCCTCGGGCAGCTGCGGCATGCCGCCGTCCTGCCCGCCGGGCCCACCCTTGCCGCCACCCATGCCATCCATGCCCCCCATGCCGCCGATACCGCCCGGGGCGCGCTCGCCCTGCGTGGACGACCCGTCCCGCTCGTCGACCAGCGACGACAGCGTGGAGTTGCCCTTGAGGCGGACGGCGACGTCCTCGATCGTCGTGCCGTCGATGGTGATGTCGGCGGACATCCACTCCTTCTTGCCGTCGGCGAAGTAGGCGTCGAGCATCCCGTCGTAGCGGCGCTGCGAGTAGGACAGCGAGATCTCGTGGCTCACGGAGTCGTCGAAGAGGTCGACCGTGCCCGCGACGTCCTGGGTGATGCGCTCCTCGTCGGTGACGGCGGCCGAGCTCGTGGAGTAGGGCCGGATCGTCACGTCCCCGAAGACGGTCAGGGCGACGACGACCCCGACGACGCCCGCCGTCATCGGCTTCCAGTGCTGCCGCAGCCGGATCGGGAGGCGCTTGCGGAGGCTTGCGATGCGCGTGTTCACGTGGTCGGTCACCCGCTCACATGTCGGACTGGTCGTACCCGGTCAGGACGGTGACCTTCTGCCCGGAGTTGATCGCGCCGAGCTCGTCGATGACCTCGGCGGTCGTCACGCCGCCCTTGAGGCGCACCGAGTAGAACAGCTCGGTCAGGGCGCCGCCCCGGACCGTCTCGACGCTCACCAGCTCGAACTCCTGGGTCATGCGGACCAGCACGTCGGCGACGTCCTGCTGGTACCGCGGCTCGGGCGGCACCTGGACCTTGACCACCTGCCGCTGGATGTCGAGCTTGAACCAGTCGAAGCGCTGCATGAGGAAGATGACGAGCAGGATGATCGCGGTCGCCGCGGCGGCCAGCAGGTAGAAGCGCGTGCCGACGGCCATGCCGATCGCCATCACGAGGAAGATGAACCCGACGTCGCGGGTCTCCTTGATGGCGTTGCGGAACCGGATCACGGACAGGGCGCCCACGAGGGCGAACGCGCGGGCGATGTTCGAGCCCACGACCAGCATGATCACCGCGACGACCATGCCGATGATGACGAGGGTCTGCACGTAGGACTGGCTGTAGGAGATGTTCCGGTGCGTCCGCTTGTAGACCCAGCCGATGGCCGAGGACAGGACGAAGGACAGCACGAGCGTCATCGCGACGTCGAAGACGGAGAAGGTTCCGCTCAGATCTTGCAGGTTCATCGGACCAGGACACTCTTTCGGTCGGGGGCGTCGGCGACGCCGTGCGGGGTGGTGCGGTCGGTGGGGCCGTCGTCGGGGCGGCCGGCGCCCAGGACGTCGTCCAGCTCGTCGGGGGCGTGCATCGTCGAGCGCGGCGCGAGGCCGAACGCCTGCACGCTCTGGCAGTACTTCGAGATCCGCACGACGTCGAGGCTCATCCGGGCGGTGAGGTCCGTGACCCACGCCGGCACGCGCTCGTCGGCCTTGACCTCGAGCACGGACAGGCGGGCGGGCAGCACGAGCCGGTTCGGGCTCTCGGACGCGAGGTGGAAGTCGCGGTCCCGGCCGCGCAGGCGGTGGTCGAGCGTGACGCGCAGTCCGAGGTCGGCCTCCCGTCCCACCCAGGCCTCGCGGTGGTACCCGGTCGTCACGGTGGGGTGCAGGTCGAGCTCGCCGACGAGCGTGGCCACCTCGGCGAGGAACGCGCGCTCGCGCGCGCCGACCTCGCCCTCGGGCTCGTAGCCCTCCGGTGAGCACAGCCGCAGCGCGTCGCGGTACGGCAGGAGGACGCGGCGCTTCTGCGTCACCCGGTTCACGCGCTGCTTGATCTCGACGAACACCGTCGAGTCGGGCGTCAGGTCGTCCGCCGTGCCGTAGTGCCGCACGCGCAGCTTGCGCCGGAACCGCAGGCCCTCGACCTTCTCCCAGTAGAACTTCAGCTGGGCGGTGTCGTAGTAGACGCTCGTGATCGGGTAGCCGCGCTCGCCGGAGTAGGCGTCGTCGTCCATGTGCCGGCGGAGCTCCGCGCGGAGCTCCTCGGCCTGGTCCTGCGGCACGAGGTACTTGATCTCGAACCGGTTGAACGCGTGCAGGCGGCTCGCGGTGGCCGTGCGCGCCGAGGTCGCGGCGCCCGCGGGGTGGTCCGTGCCGGGGGTGCTCGATGTCGCCCGGGGCTCGGCGGTGCGTCGGGACGGACGTCGCACGGTGCGCTCCTCTCGCAGTCGCCGGGTCGGCCGCGGGGTGAACGGCGGCTGTCCGGCGGGTGAACTTTCGGGAGCCTGCAGGCTGGCGGGCGAACCTATGCGCCTCCTGGAACGGCGGAGGTCGGAGGGGCCCGACTCCACGGTGCGGCCGCGTCGGACCGCCGATCGGCACGCCTCCGCGCGACCGAACTCATGGCGAACGCACAGGTTCGGCTCAGGGACGGCACCGGTACGCGGGCCACCCTGGCGCCATGACCTCTGCCCCGTGGCCTGCCGGCCGCACCGGCCAGCGCCGCACCGAACAGCCACGCCTCAGCCGCCCGGACGGGTCGCCCGTGAGCGTGCTCGTCGTCGACGACGAGCCCAACCTGGCCGAGCTGCTCACGTCGGCGCTGCGCCTCGAGGGGATGGAGGTCGCCGCCGCCCCCGACGGCAACGCGGCGATCCGGATGGTGCGGGAGTCCCGCCCCGACGTCGTCGTGCTCGACGTCATGCTCCCGGACATGGACGGCTTCACCGTGCTGCGGCGGCTGCGGGGGCAGGGCGCGCACATGCCGGTGCTGTTCCTCACCGCGCGCGACGCGGTCGAGGACCGCGTCGCGGGGCTCACCGTGGGCGGCGACGACTACGTCACCAAGCCGTTCAGCCTCGAGGAGGTCGTCGCCCGGCTGCGCGGCCTCCTGCGGCGCGGGGGCGCTGTCACCGAGTCCGAGGACGGGGTCCTCGTCGTCGGCGACCTGGAGCTGGACGAGGACGCGCACGAGGTGCGGCGTGGCGGCGACGAGGTCCGCCTCACCGTGACCGAGTTCGAGCTGCTGCGCTACCTCATGCGCAACCCGCGCCGGGTGCTGTCGAAGGCGCAGATCCTCGACCGCGTGTGGAACTACGACTTCGGCGGGCAGGCGAACATCGTCGAGCTCTACGTCTCCTACCTGCGCCGCAAGATCGACCGGGGGCGCGAGCCGATGATCCACACGCTGCGCGGCGTCGGGTACGTCCTCAAACCCGCGAGGGGCGACGGCGGGTCCCGTGCCTGAGACGGCGCCGGCGCGCCGCGCCCGCACCCGGCGCCCGACGGCGCTGCGGAGCCGGCTGGTGCTGGTCCTCGCGGCGGTCGTCGTCGTGGTGACCGTCGGCCTCGCGACGGTCTCGACGGCGGTGCTGCGGTCGCAGCTCGTCGCGCAGGCCGACCTCGAGCTCGAGCAGGCGAGCCAGCGGCTCTCCCAAGGGCCGGGCCGGCGGCCCCCGGGCTCGGGCACCCCGTCCCCGTCGCCGTCGGCGTTCCCCGCGGGCTTCGGCCCGGGCAGCGCCGTCGTGCGGACCGTGGACGGCGAGCTCGTGCTCGCCGACCACGTCACGTCGTCGCTCGAGCGCGAGGCGCTCGACGACGCGCAGGTCGCGGCCCTCCAGGCCGTGCCGGCCGACGGGCAGGCGCACGACGTCGAGCTGCCCGACCTCGGCGGGTTCCGCGCGGTGCACGTGACCACCGACGACGGGCAGACGTCGATCGTGGCGCGGACCACCGCGACCGTCACCGCGACGTTGCACCGCTTCGTGCTGGTCGAGGCGGCGCTCGGGGTCGCCGGGCTGGCCGCCGCGATGCTGGTCGGGGCGTGGCTCGTGCGCCGCTCGTTGCGGCCCCTCGACGACGTCGCGGCGGCGGCGGGCCGGGTGTCCGAGCTCGAGCTCGCGCAGGGCGCGGTCGCCGGCATCCCACGGGTCCCGGACCAGCTCACCGACGAGCGCATCGAGGTGGGGCAGGTGGGCGCGGCGCTCAACCGGATGCTCGAGAACGTCGAGACGTCCCTGCAGGCCCGGCACGACTCCGAGATGCAGGTGCGCCACTTCGTCGCCGACGCGAGCCACGAGCTGCGCACGCCGCTGGCGTCCATCCGCGGCTACGCGGAGCTGGTGCGCCGGGCGCCCGACGACCTCCCGCCGACCACGGCCCGGTCGCTGGACCGGATCGAGTCCGAGGCGGTGCGCATGACGGCCCTCGTGGAGGACCTGCTGCTCCTCGCGCGGCTCGACGCCGGCCGCCCGCTCGACCGGGCCCCCGTCGACCTCGCGACGCTCGCCGTCGACGCGGTGATGGACGCGCACGCGGCCGGCCCGGAGCACGCCTGGGCGCTCGACCTCCCCGGCGACGAGGACGCGGCAGGCGCCGAGGCCGGTGACGGCGAGCTCGTCGTGACCGGGGACGAGGCGAGCCTCCGCCAGGTGCTCGCCAACCTGCTCGCCAACGCGCGAACGCACACCCCGGCGGGCACGCACGTGCAGGTGCGGCTCGCGCGCCGGGGCGACGCCGTCGTCCTCGACGTGTCCGACGACGGGCCCGGCATCCCCGCCGCCCTGCGACCCGCGCTCTTCCGCCGCTTCACGCGCGGCGACGCGGCGCGCAACCGCACCGGCGGGTCGACCGGCCTGGGGCTGGCGATCGCCGACGCGATCGTCGCCGCGCACGGCGGCACGATCGCCGTCCGCTCGGCCACGGCGGGGGAGCGGCCCCCAGGGCGCGGCCCGGCGGCCGGGACGACGTTCACCGTGCGGCTGCCCGTCGGCGCCGCGTGATCCGACCGGGGTCGGGTGAACGCCGTCCCGCCCTCAGCGGGACGCGCCCGACGGCGGCTGGAACCCCTCGGGGAACCCGCCGGCGGGGAAGCCGCCGCCCTGCCGGCCGGACCGCTCGTCGGACCCGCCGAGCCCGTCGAGCCCGCTCGACCCCTCGTCGTCGTCCTGCACGATCTGCTGGCCCAGGTCGGCGAGGACCACCTCGTCGCCGGCGGCGAGGCCGTCGGTGATCTCGGTGCGCTCCGGCCCCACGGCGCCGGTGGTGACGGTGACCGTCCGGACCGCGTCGCCGTCGAGCACGCGCACCGTGCGGGCGGCGCCGTCGGCGGTCACCGCGGACGTCGGGACGACGAGCACGTCGTCCACCGTCGCGACCTCGATGGTCGCCGAGGCGGACGCCCCCTCGGGCAGGTCCTCGGCGGCCGTGCTGTCGGCGGTGCTGTCGGTGCTGTCGGCGGCGCTGTCCGCGTCGCCGTCTGCAGAGGTGTCGGCCGTGCCGCGGGCGTCGAGCGCGACGGTCGCCGCGTACGACGGGGTCGACGTCTCGGAGCCGTCGACGACGCCGACGCTGCTCACCGTGCCCGTGTACTCCTCGCCCGTCGCCGGCACCGTCGCGGTGACCGGCTGCCCGACGGCGACCGAACGCACCTGCGCGAGGTCCAGCGTCGTGGTCAGCACGTAGCCGCCGTCGCCGAGGACCGTCACGGCCGCGTCCCCCGTCCCGACGCTCGCGCCCTTCGTCACGTCGACCTGGGCGACCGTCCCGGCGATCGGCGCCGTGAGGGTGCCCGCCGCCGCCGCGGCCTCCGCGATGTCGAGCCGGCTCTGCGCGACCGTCACCGCCGCGCGGTCCGCGAGGACGCGCTCCGCCGTCACCGTGCCCGACCCGGAGCCCGACCCGGAGCCCGCCAGCCCTGAGCCCGACCCGGAGCCCGACCCGGAGCCCGCCAGCCCGGAGCCGGACGGGGCGCCGGAACCGTCCGAGGTCCCCGAGCCGCTCGGCGTGCCGGATCCCGACGGCACGCCGGAACCGGCGGGGGCGCCCGAGCCGCCGGCCGAGCCCGAGGGCGTCGACCCGTCGCCCTTCGTGCCGCCCTGTGCGCTGCCCTGTGCGCTGCCCTGTGCGCTGCCCTGGGTTCCGCTGCCCTGGGTTCCGCCGCCCTGGGTTCCGCCGCCCTGCGTGCCGCTCCCGCCGGACGTGCCGGCGCCCTGGGCGGCCCGGGCCGCGTCGTGCAGCGCGTCGGCCTTCGTGCCGAGCGTCGTCACCGCGTCGTCCAGGTCGGCCACGAGGTCGCCGAGGGCCCCCTCGGCCCGCCCGGTCGCCTGCTGGGCGGTGTCGGTGGCCACCAGCGCGTCCTGCGCCGCCACGATCGCGTCGACGCAGGCGGCCAGGTCCGCGTCGGACGTCGCGGCGCCCGCGTCCGTGCCCGCACCGCCGCTCGCCGGTCCGTCCGTGTTGTCCGCGCCGTCGTCCGCGCCGTCGTCCGCGGCGAGGACGGCCGCGCAGGCGCTGTCGTCGCCGGTCGCGGCCGTCACGGCGTCGGCCGAGGCGCCGAGCGCGGTCGTCCCGGCCAGCAGCGCGTCCTCGACGGACTCGTACCCGTCGAGCAGCGCGTCCTGCGCCGCCTCGACGTCCTTCTGGGCGGCGGCGAGCGCCGCCCGCGCGGCCGTGACCGCCTGGTCGGCGTCACCGGCCGCGCTCCCGCCGCCGGTCGCTGCCGTCGCTGCCGTCGGAGCGGTCGCGGTGGTCGTGGCGACCGCGGTCGACGTCGCGCTGACCAGCTGCACCGCTGACGCGCCCGACGACGCGCCCGACGACGCGCCCGACGACGCGCCCGACGACGCGCCCGACGACGTGGCCGAGCTCGCCTGCACGCCGCCCGTCCCGGAGGAGCCGGAGGTGCTGGTCGACGCGGTCCCGGAGGCCTGGGCGTCGAGGTCGTCGGAGAGCGTCTGCTTCGCCTCCGCGAGGGCCTGGGTGGCGTCGTCGACGGTGTCCTGCAGCTCGTCGGCGTCGAGCGTGGCGAGGGTGTCCCCGGCCGCGACGCGGTCGCCGGCGGCGACGTCGACCGACGCCACCGTCCCGGACGTGCCGAACGTCGTGTCCGCGCGGCGGGCGGAGGCGACCGTCGCGCTCACCGACACGTGCTGCGCGACGTCGCCCGTCGCCGCGGCCACGGTGCGGTACCGCGCCTCGCCCGGACGGAGGGCGAACGCCGTGCCCCCGGCCCCGAGGACGACCACGGCCACCCCCGCCGCGACGAGCCGGTGCCGGGTGGCGCGGCGCCGTCGTGCGGCCGTGTCACGCATCGCCGTCACCGCCCTGGCCGCCGTCGCCGGCGCCCGGGAACCCGCCCCGGCCGCCCGGGAAGCCGCTGGAGCAGCCGTCGTCGCCGGGCGTGGAGAGGCGGAGGCTGGTCGCTCCGAGCGTGCCGCTGTCGTCCTCCTCGCCCTGCGCGGTGACGCAGGTGCCGACGGTGACGTCCGAGGCGGCGCCGTCCTGCTGCACGGTGTACGCGGTCGCGTCGTCCACCGTGACGGTCTGCTCGGACGCGTCGCCGTCGGACGTCGTGGCGCTCACGGTGATGGTCGACCCGTCGACCGCGGTGACCGTCCCGGCGGTCATGCCGCCGAAGCCGCCACGCCCCGCGCCGCCCGGGCCGCCGGACGGCATGTCGGTCGGCATGCCCGACGGCGCGTCGGTGGGCATGTCGGTGGGCATGCCGGACGGCGCGCCCTCCGGTCGGTCGCCGCCACCGGGGAACCCGCCTCCGCCGAACCCGCCGGTGCACTCGCCGTCCACCGGCTCGCTCACGGAGACGGACGACGCCGGGGAGCCCTCCGTGCCGGTGGCGTCCGAGCCGGCGGCGTCGTCGCCGGGCGTCCCACCCGTGGTCGCGACGACGCACGCGCCCACGGCCACGTCGTCGAGCGAGCCGTCGACGGCGAGCGTGATGGTGGTGTCCGTGGTCCAGGTGACCGCGGTCTGCGAGTCGTCGCCCTGCACCTGGGCGGTCGTGCCGTCGACGGCGGCGACCTCGCCGGAGACCCCCGGCGTGCGGCCCTGGCCGCCGCCGCGGGCGTCCTGCCCGCCCGGCCCGTCCGAGGAGCCGGCCGAGGACCCGCCGGAGGAGCCGGCGGTGGGGCCGTCCGTGGTGGCCGCGTCGGAGGCGGAGCACGCGGCGAGTGCCAGCGCGAGGCCGACGACGCCGGCGGCGGCGAGCGCGGCGCGGGGGCGGCGTGGGGAGGTGCGGGGGGTCGTAGGTGTCAGGGGAGTCATGGGGTCTCCTGGGTGTGCGGGGAGGTCAGGTGGTCGGTCGTGCGCCGGGTCGTTCGCCGCGCCGTGTCATTCGCTGCGGAGCGCGTCGATGGGCGCGAGGCGTGCCGCGCGCACGGCGGGGTAGACGCCGAACACCAGGCCGATGGCGAGCGCGACCGCGAGCGACCCGGCCACCGCCACGGGCGACACGACGATCGACGAGTCGAGCACCGCGGGCAGCGTGAGCGCGGCGACGACGCCGAGGCCGGCACCGACGAGCCCGCCGGTGATGCCGAGGATCGACGCCTCCGTGAGGAACTGCCGCCGGATCGCGCCGGGCGGGGCACCGAGCGCCTTGCGGAGCCCGATCTCGCGGGTCCGCTCCGTGACGGACACGAGCATGATGTTCATGACGCCGATCCCGCCGACCAGCAGGGACAGCCCCGCCACCCCGGCGAGCAGCACGGTGAGGGTGCGGTAGACGGACGTCGCGGTGGACACGAGCGAGTCCTGGGAGTCGATCGTGAAGTCGGCGGCGTCGGCGCTCGTCGCGCCGTGCAGCGCGAGCAGCAGCGACTGCGCCTCCTGGTACGCGGCCGAGATCGCGTCGGTGTCGGTGGCCTTGAGGTAGATCGTGCTGACGGAGGTGTCCGTGCCGCCGGTGATCCCCGACGTCATCGCCGTCATCGACACGACGGCCGTGTCGTCGAGGTTGGTCGACGCGCTCGACCCGGCCGCCTGGAGCACGCCGACGACGTCGTACGTCGTCCCGGCGATGCTCACGGTGCGGCCGACGACGTTCGTCGAGCCGAACAGCTCGGTGGCCGTCTCGGGGCCGAGCACGACCTCGTCGGTGGAGTCGGCGCCGACGAACTCGCCCGACGCGAGCTCGCGGGAGCGCACGCCCAGCCAGTCCCCGGTGACGCCGGTGACGGTCGTGGTCCAGTTGGCGTCGCCCGCCTCGAGGGACTGCGACGACTCCTTCTCGGCGGTGACCGCGGCGACGTCCGGGACGGCGACGTCGGAGCCGAGGGCCTCCGCGTCCGCCGCGGTGAGCGTCGAGGCGGAGCCGAAGCCGCCGCGGATCCCGGAGGAGTCGGTGGACGACCCGGGCGTGACGATGAGCAGGTTCGACCCGAGCGAGCTGATGTCCTCGGACACGTCCTTCTGCGTGCCCAGGCCCAGCCCGACCGTGAGGATGACCGCGGCGATGCCGATGAGGATGCCGAGCACCGTGAGGAGCGAGCGCATCGTGTGCGCGCGGATCGCGTGCCACGCGGTGCCGAGGGTCTCCGCCCAGCTCATGGCGCCACCGCCCTGGCGCTCGGCTCGTCGGACGTGATCCGGCCGTCGAGCACCCGCACGACGCGGCGGGACCGCTGCGCGACCTCGTGCTCGTGCGTGATGAGCAGGATGGTGCGGCCCTGCGCGTGCAGCGCGTCGAAGAGGTCGAGCACGTCCGCGGTGGAGCGGGAGTCCAGGTTGCCGGTCGGCTCGTCCGCCAGGACCAGCGCGGGCTCGCCGACGAGCGCCCGCGCGACGGCGACGCGCTGCTGCTGGCCGCCCGAGAGCTGGCCGGGCCGGTTCGCCGTGCGGTCGCCGAGGCCCACCCGCGTGAGCGCCTCCGTGGCCCGCTCGCGGCGCTCGGCCGGGGCCACGCCCCGGTACACCAGCGGCAGCTCGACGTTGCGCAGCGCGGACAGCGACGGCAGCAGGTTGAACTGCTGGAACACGAACCCGATCTGCTCGTTGCGCACGCTCGCGAGGTCGGTCTCGTCCATGTCGGCCACGTCGTCGCCGGCGATGCGGTAGCTGCCCGCCGTGAGCGTGTCGAGGCAGCCCAGCACGTTCATGAGCGTGGACTTGCCGGAGCCGGACGGCCCGACGATCGCGACGTACTCGCCGCGCTCGATCCGCAGGTCGACGCCGCGCAGGGCCTCGAACTCCAGGTCGCCGGTGCGGTAGGTCTTCCGGGCGTCGCGCAGGTCGATGACGGGTGCCGGGGTGGGGGCCTGGACCGCGAGGTCGACGGCGCTCGTGGGCGCGGTCATCAGTTCCCTCCCTGGCCGGGGCGCGCCCCGCCGGCGGGCAGCTGGGACGGGTCGAAGCCCTCCGGGAAGCCGCCCTGGCCGCCGCGCACCTGCGACGGGTCGAAGCCGTCGGGCAGGTCGCCCTGCCCGCCGCCCTGCCCGCGCCCGGCGCCCGGCGTGAACAGCGTGTACTGCACGGTGTCGCCCTCGGAGAGGCCGGACGTGATCTCGACCGACTGGCCGGAGGTGTCGCCCGTCTCGACGGCCTGCTCGGACGTCGAGCCGTCGGCGTCGACGAGCGTGACCGTCGACGTGCCGTCGTCGGCCGTGGTGACGGCGGCGGCCGGCACGGAGAGCACGTCGGTGCGGCGCTCCGTGACGATGGAGACGTCCACGCTCACCCCGTCGTGCAGGCCGTCGGGGTGCCCGGTGACGCCGACGGTCACCGGGTAGGCCACGGCGCCCTGCGACGTCGAGGGCAGCCGCCCGATCTCGCTCACCGTGCCGAACACGGTGTCGGTCAGGTCGTCGGAGGTCATCTCGACCTGGTCGCCCTTCGCGATCGACGCCACGTCGGCCTCGCCCACGCTCACGTCCACCGTCCAGGCGTCGGTGCCGACGATCGTGACCGCGGCGTCGTCCGACGACGAGCCGGACGTGGTGGACGTGGAGCCGGCGGCGCTCGGCGCCGTGCCGCCGCCCGTGGAGCCGGACCCGGACCCGGAGCCGGTCGACCCGGTGCCCGACGACGAGCCGACCGTGTCGCCGACCGCGACCCCGACCGACGTCACGAGGCCCGCGGCCGGAGCCTTGAGCGTCGCGTCGGACATCGCCGCCTCCGCGTCGTCGTACGACTGCTGGGCGACCGCGACGGAGCTCTCGCGCGCCTCGACGGCGGCGTCGGCGGCGTCCGAGCCGTCGTCCGCCTCCTGCGCGTCGGCGAGGTCCGCCTTCGCCTGCGCGAGGTCGGAGTTGGCCTCCGCGAGCGCGGCGTCGAGCTGGAGGGTGTCGATCGTCGCGAGGGTCTGGCCCTTCTTCACGGTGTCGCCCTCGGCGACCTCGACCGTCTGCACCGTGCCGGCGGCCGCGAACGACGCGTCCTCCTGGACCTTCGGCGCGAGGGTGCCGGTGGTCGTGACGGTCTGCTCGAAGGTCGAGGTGGCGGCCTGGGCCGTGGTGGTCCGCGACGCGGCCGCGGCCGGGTCGGAGGTGCGCGGCCGCAGCACGGTGAACCACACGACCAGGGCGGCGACGACCACGACCGCCACGGCCCCGACGAGGATCGCGCGCCGGCGCCTGCGGGGCCGGCGGGGGCGGTCGGGCGGGTCGGCGGGGCTCGGCCCCGGCGGCGGTGCGGGCACGGACGACCGCGAGCGTTGCAGCAACACCCTCGACTCCCTGGATCGATGCCGCCCGGCAGGCGGCGAGTGATCGGGACGCTAGGGAGCGTGGCTGGGACGGGATTATCGCGAGGCTATGGGGTTCCTGTGAGTGCGGCCGTTCCGTCGACGCGGACGACTAGACCCCGGTCTTCCCGTCGACGAGCTCCCGCACGACGTCGAGGTGGCCGTTGTGGCGGGACGTCTCCTCGATGAGGTGGAGCAGCACCCAGCGGAGGTCGGCGTGGCGGCCGTCGCCGAGGGGGCGCGCGGCCGGAGCGTCGAGGTCGGTCTCGGCGACCAGCCGGCGGTAGCGGGCGCTCTGCTCCTCGTACTCGGCGAGCAGCTCGGGCAGCGGGACGTCGACGGCGAGCCGCATCTCGGGGTCGGGGTCGTCGTCCGTGGCCAGGGTGAGCGGACCCTCGGGCTCGTCGCCCAGGAACATCACCTGGAACCAGTGGTGCTCCACCCACCGCAGGTGACTGATCAGCCCGCTCAGCGTCATCAGGGGCGAGCCCGGGAGCGGGGCCCTGCGGGCGTCGTCGGGGGACGCTCCCTCGCACTTGGCGCGCGCGGTGTCGCGGGCGTAGTCGAGGTACGTGGCCAGCTGGGTGCGTTCGTCCCACGTGGGCGGCGTGTCGGTGCGCTGAGTCATGGGGCGAGTGTTCCCCAGCGCGAGGCCGGTCGTCGCCCCGATTCCGCGGGTCCGGGACGGGGACGGGGCCCGGCAGGACTCGTCGGACCCGTCTGCTGATCTGTCAGGGACACTGGAGACAGCAATATCTGCGAAGACGAGGAGTCTGAAGTGCCCCAGGGAACTGTCCGATGGTTCGACGCCGACCGAGGGTTCGGCTTCATCGACCTCGGGAACGAGGCGGAGGACCTGTTCGTGCACGCGTCCGAGATCGTCGGCGAGGACGGGCCGAAGCTGCTCCGCGAGGGTCAGGCCGTCGAGTTCGAGGTGGGCGAGGGCGACCGTGGCCCGCAGGCGCGCCGCGTCCGTGTCACGGGCGACCGGCCCGCCGACGCGCCCCTGGGCGTGCTCGGCACCGTGGCCTGGTACGAGCCGGCCAAGGGGTACGGCTTCGTCACGCCCGACGACGGTCGCCACGAGATCTTCCTGCACAGCTCGGCCATCGTCGGGGGCGGCGTGGTCTCGGAGGGGCAGCGGGTGGCGTTCCTCGTCGTCGAGGGGGAGAAGGGGCCGCAGGCGGACCACCTGCTGCCGCTCGCGGCGGAGGCCGCACGGCCGGCGTCCGACGGCGCGGACGGCACCGTGTCCTGGTACGACGACACCAAGGGCTTCGGGTTCGTCGTCCCCGACGCGGGCGGCGGCGACGTCTTCGTCCACGTCAGCGCGCTCGGACATGGCGTGGAGCTCGCCGAGGGGGCGCGCGTGACGTTCGAGGTCGTCGAGGGTGACAAGGGGCCGACCGCCCGCCACGTGCAGCTCGTGCGCGGCGCCGGGGGCGCGCGCGGGGCGGGCGACCGGGGCCGCTCGGACCGCGGTCGCTCGGGTCGCCCGGCGTCCGGGCCGGTGCGCGGGGGCGAGGGCACCGTCGCGCGCTACGACGCGGACCGCGGCTTCGGCTTCATCACCCCCGACGCCGGGGGCGAGGACCTGTTCGTGCACGTGTCGGTCGTGCGGGGCGCCGAGTTCCTGGAGGAGGGCGACCGGGTCCGCTTCAAGGTGCGCCAGAGCGACCGGGGGCCGCAGGCCGACGGCGTCGAGCTGATCTGAGCATCCCCCCGCTGTTCGCTCACGGCGAACAGCGGGGGCCACCTGCGGGAATATCGGCGCCCCGGGCAAGGTTGAGCCATACAGACTCAACTTTGGCGCTCGCGGTTTGCGAGACTGGGACGCCGAGATTTACGTTGAGTGCAGTTGACTCAACCTCGGGTGCACGGGCACCCGGACGTACGCATGGAGGCAGCACACATGGCTCGAGCAGTCGGTATCGACCTCGGTACCACCAACTCGGTGGTCGCCGTCCTGGAGGGCGGCGAGCCCACCGTCATCGCGAACGCGGAGGGGTCGCGCACGACGCCGTCCGTCGTCGCGTTCTCCAAGACCGGCGAGGTCCTCGTCGGTGAGGTGGCCAAGCGTCAGGCGGTCACCAACGTCGACCGCACCATCTCGTCGGTCAAGCGCCACATGGGCACCGACTGGTCGGTCGAGATCGACGACAAGAAGTACACCGCGCAGGAGATCTCCGCGCGCGTGCTCGGCAAGCTCAAGCGCGACGCCGAGGAGTACCTGGGCGAGCCCGTCACCGACGCGGTCATCACCGTCCCGGCGTACTTCAACGACGCCGAGCGCCAGGCGACCAAGGACGCCGGCCAGATCGCGGGCCTCAACGTGACGCGCATCGTCAACGAGCCCACCGCGGCGGCCCTCGCCTACGGCCTGGAGAAGGGCAAGGAGGACGAGCTCATCCTGGTCTTCGACCTGGGCGGCGGCACGTTCGACGTCTCGCTCCTCGAGGTCGGCAAGGACGAGGACGACTTCTCCACCATCCAGGTGCGCGCCACGTCCGGCGACAACCGCCTCGGCGGCGACGACTGGGACCAGCGCGTCGTGGACCACCTCATCAAGCAGGTGAAGAACAGCGCGGGCGTCGACCTGTCCAAGGACAAGATCGCCCTGCAGCGCCTGCGCGAGGCGGCCGAGCAGGCCAAGAAGGAGCTCTCCTCCGCGACGAGCACCACCATCTCGATGCAGTACCTGTCGATGAGCGAGAACGGCCCCGTCCACCTGGACGAGAAGCTCACGCGCGCGCAGTTCCAGCAGATGACGCAGGACCTCATCGACCGCACCAAGGCGCCGTTCCACGCGGTGATCCGCGACGCCGGCATCTCGGTGTCCGACATCGACCACGTCGTGCTCGTGGGTGGTTCCACCCGCATGCCGGCCGTGACCGAGGTCGTCAAGGAGCTCACCGGCGGGCGCGAGCCCAACAAGGGCGTCAACCCGGACGAGGTCGTCGCCGTGGGCGCGGCCCTGCAGGCCGGCGTCATCGGCGGCGAGCGCAAGGACGTGCTGCTCATCGACGTCACCCCGCTGTCCCTCGGCATCGAGACCAAGGGTGGCGTGATGACCAAGCTCATCGAGCGCAACACGGCCATCCCGACCAAGCGCAGCGAGATCTTCTCGACGGCGGAGGACAACCAGCCGTCCGTCGCGATCCAGGTCTTCCAGGGCGAGCGCGAGTTCACCCGCGACAACAAGCCGCTGGGCACGTTCGAGCTCACCGGCATCGCCCCGGCGCCCCGCGGCGTCCCGCAGATCGAGGTCACCTTCGACATCGACGCGAACGGCATCGTGCACGTGTCCGCCAAGGACCGTGGCACGGGCACCGAGCAGTCGATGAAGATCACCGGCGGGTCGGCCCTCCCCAAGGAGGACATCGACCGCATGGTGAAGGACGCCGAGGAGCACGCGGCCGAGGACAAGAAGCGCCGCGAGGAGGCCGAGACCCGCAACCAGGCCGAGGCGTTCGCGTACTCGATGGAGAAGCAGATCGCGGACAACCGCGACAAGCTCCCCGCCGAGGTCGTGACCGAGGTCGAGGCGGACGTCGCCGGCGTCAAGACCGCCCTGGAGGGCGAGGACGCCGACGCCGTGAAGGCCGCGTACGAGAAGCTCGGCGCGTCCTCGCAGAAGATCGGCCAGGCGCTCTACGCCACGGCCGAGCAGGAGCAGGCCGCGGGCAGCACCCAGGCCGCCGAGGACGACGCGGCCGCGGCCGCGGGCGCGACCTCCGCTCCCGACGAGGACGTGGTCGACGCCGAGATCGTCGACGACGAGGACGACAAGAAGTGACGGGCGAGAACCAGCGGTCGGTCCCCGAGCCCCCGGAGAACTCCGAGGGCTCGGGGGAGACCCCGTTCAGCTTCACCGACAAGCGGAAGGTCGACCCGACGTCGGGCGAGGCCCGTCCGGCCGAGCCGGCCGACCAGACCGGCGCGTCGGACGACCCGCTCGCGGCGCTCGACTTCGAGCCCGAGGGCGAGGCCGCCGAGAGCGCTGAGGTCCTCCAGGCCAAGGCCGAGGCGGCCCAGCACCTGGACGCGCTGCAGCGCGAGCGGGCGTCGTTCACGAACTACCGCAACCGGTCGCTGCGCGACCAGGAGGCGGCGCGCACCCAGGGCACGCAGGACGTGCTCAGCGCGCTGCTGCCGGTGCTCGACGACATCGAGCGCGCCAAGCAGCACGCCGAGCTCACCGGGCCCATGGCGGCCATCGCGGAGAAGCTCGACGCGTCGCTGGCGAAGTTCGGCATCGAGCGGTTCGGCGCGGTCGGGGAGGAGTTCGACCCGACGGTGCACGAGGCGCTCATGCACAACGTCGACCCGGACGTCGCCGCCGCCACCGTCAGCCTGGTGGTGGAGCCCGGCTACCGGATCGGCGACAAGGTGGTCCGCGCCGCCCGCGTGGGCGTCGTCGGGCCCGAGTGACACCGAGGTTCTGAGAGATGCCGAGGTCCGGGTGGGGCGTGCCGAGACCGGCGTGCCCCGCCCGGGCCCGTTCGACGAGGATGATGAGATCACGAGCATGACCAGGAAGGGGGCGTCGTGACAGGTCAGGACTGGATCGAGAAGGACTTCTACTCCGCTCTCGGCGTCCCCAAGGACGCGGACGACGCGGCCATCAAGAAGGCGTACCGCAAGCTGGCCCGCCAGTACCACCCGGACCAGAACCCGGGGGACGCGTCGGCGGAGGCCAAGTTCAAGGAGATCGGCGAGGCGTACGCGGTGCTCTCGGACACCGAGCAGCGCCAGCAGTACGACGCCGTCCGGGCGATGGCCGGCGGCGGCGCGCGGTTCGCCGCGGGCCCCGGTGGCGGCGGCAACGGCTTCGAGGACGTCTTCGGCTCGATGTTCGGCGGCCAGGGCGCCCCGAACGCCCGCTACACGCAGTACTCGCAGGGCGGGGGCGGCGGCTTCGAGGACATCCTCAGCTCGATGCTCGGCGGCCAGGGCGGCTTCCGTGGCGGCGGCGGTCGGCAGCGTGCCGGGTTCACCGCGCCGCAGAAGGGCGCCGACGTCGCAGCCGAGACCACGCTGCCGTTCCGCACGGCCGTGGAGGGCGCCACCGTGGAGTTCACGGTGGACGGCCGCAAGGTCAAGACCAAGATCCCGGCGGGCGTGAACGACGGGCGCAAGCTGCGCATCCGCGGCAAGGGCCGGCCGGGCGCGGGCGGCGGCGACGCGGGCGACCTCGTGGTCACCGTGCACGTCTCCCCGCACCCCGTCTTCACGCTCGACGGCGCCAACCTGCGCATGTCCGTCCCCGTGACGTTCGCGGAGGCCGCGCTGGGCACGACCCTCGAGGTGCCGACGCTCGACGGCGGCACCGTGCGGCTCAAGGTCCCGGCGGGCACGCCGTCGGGCCGCGTGCTGCGGGTCAAGGGCCGCGGCGTGCGGACCACGAAGACGCAGGGCGACCTGCTGGTCACCGTCCAGGTGGCGGTGCCGCAGAAGCTCAGCCGCAAGGCGAAGGAGGCGCTCGAGGCGTTCGCCGCCGAGAGCGACCACGAGGACGTCCGGGCCGGGCTCGCGCAACGCGCGGCGGAGTGACGAGTGCAGCGCGCGGTGGAGTGACGCCCGCCGCGCGTCGCGGGCCGGTACGTGGCGACGTGCACCGAGCGAGGGAGGTAGCGATGGTCACCGAGGACGCCCCGGTGCTGACCGTGTCGCAGGCGGCCCGGCTCGCGGGGATGCACCCCCAGACCTTGCGCCAGTACGACCGGCTCGGCCTGGTGACGCCCCGGCGCACCGCGGGCCGCGGCCGTCGCTACTCGCAGCGCGACGTGTCCCGCCTGCTGGAGGTCCAGCGTCTCGCGCAGGTCGAGGGGATCAACCTCGCCGGCATCCGGCGCATCCTCGACCTGCAGGAGCACGTGGCCCAGCTCGAGGCGCGGCTGGCCGCGCTGGCGATGCAGCCCGGGGGCCGGGTGTTCACCGCCGGGTCCTCGGGCGACGTCGTCGTGGTGCGGCGTGGCCAGCGGGTCCGCCGCGCCGAGCGGTCGGAGCTGGAGGCCGAGGAGGGGGCGCTGGTGCTCTGGCGCCCCATGCCCCGTCGCAGCTGAGCGTATTTCCGCAACGCAATTCTTCGCTAATTCGCAAGGCAATGGGTAAGGCATTCCTTAGTGAATTCGGTGCGGCATTCACTGTGCAATTCCGTGCGATAGTCATATCCTGGCCGAAGGCGGCGAGAGCCGACGACGATCGGCAAGGGAGCGCACGATGAGCACTCTGATGGAGATGCCCGAGGTGACCGAGTGCACCGTCGACGGCTGCGGCTACAACCACGACCACGGCTGTCACGCCGGCGCGGTCACGATCGCCGGCCACACCGGTGACGCGTCGTGCGCCACGTTCATCCCGCTGAGCGCCAAGGGCGGCCTGGAGAAGGTCGTCGCCCACGTGGGGGCGTGCCAGCGCGGCGACTGCGTGCACAACCACGAGCTCGAGTGCGCGGCCGCGGCCATCCGTGTCGGGCCCGGCCAGGACGACGTGAACCACGCCGACTGCCTCACCTACGCGCAGACCTGACCGCTCTCGCGTCGAGCCCGCCGGACCCGGTCCTGGCGGGCTCGACCCGTGTCCGGGGCCGGCCGGCCGGCGGGCCGGTCAGCGGGCGAGCTGGGCCAGCAGCTGCGCGGCCGCCGCGTGCGTGCTGGGCAGCTGCTCCACCCACACGCGGGTGGGGCGCCGCAGCGCGTCCCCGAGCCCCATGAGCGCGGCGTTGCGCTCCACGACGCTGCGGGTGGACTTCGCCAGGTCGGGCACGCCCGTGTCACGGCGGGCCAGCACGGCGAAGACGCCGTCGGTCAGCGCCGCCATCGGGTGCCCCTCCCCGTAGATCTGCTCCAGCGCGCGGCCCACGGTCGCGGAGCGCGCGGCCCGGTCCCACGGGGCGAGCCCGTCGACGGCGACGTCGACGACGACGAGGCAGTGCGTGACGGACACGCCGTCCTCCGCGCCCACGGCGGCGCCGTACGTCTCCCGCAGCCGCTCCGCGAGGTACTCGCGCGTGGGCAGCCCGGTGCCGGGGTCGCGGACGCCGCTCAGCGCCGGCTCGGTGTCCCGGCCGCGCACCCAGCCGACGGCGACCGCGCGGATCGCGTCCGGGTCGGGGTCGGCGTGGGCGGAGCGGTACAGGCACTCGACGTCGTCCAGCGTCTCGCCCAGCCCGACGCCCGCGCGGCCCCGCGCGGAGCCCAGGCGGTGGGCGGCGGCGTGCGGGGAGCGGCGCTCGTCGAACGCCTCGACGAGCGCGTCGACCGCGGGGTGGTACCAGTCGTCGGGGCGCAGCCAGACCTCGGCGAGGCTCGTCGCGCGCCAGCGGTCGAGGACGTCCGAAGGATGCTCGGGCGCGTCCGTGGGCCCGCTCGTGGACCGGTTCATGATGAAGGGACCCCCATGACCAGCCATCATGACGCAGTTGTGCGGCAATTTCACCGGGTTGGCATACCGGGTAGGCTCTCGCCGCTGCCCGAGGCACGGAAACATGCGGCTTTCCTGCGGCTTTCTTGAGGAAGTTCACCCGCCCAGCCCTGCCTGAACGCACGTAAAGTACGGGAGTCTGCGCGAGGCATCCATCGCGCGACGAGGCCAGAGCGAGGTCGGCGATGACGGACGTCTACGTGGGGTCTGACGACTCGGCGCGGAGCGATGCCGAGCTGATCCTCGACGTGCGCGGAGGCGACCTCGAGGCGTTCGGAGCCCTGTACGTGCGGCACGTGCCCGCGGCCCGCGCGGTCGCCCGGCAGTACGTCCGCTCCGCCGCCGACGCGGACGACCTGGTCTCCGAGGCGTTCCACCGCGTGCTCGACGTGCTGCAGCACGGGGGCGGCCCCGACGCCACGTTCCGGGCCTACCTGCTGACGGTCGTGCGGCGCCTCGCCGGCGACCTGGCGCGGGGCGTGCGTCGCACCCGCCCCACCGCCGACGACGGCACGTTCGAGGCCGCGCTCGGCCTGGCCGACTCCACCGACGTCCCCACGCTCGAGGGCTTCGAGCGCTCCGTCGTGAAGAACGCCTACCAGGCGCTGCCGGAGCGCTGGCAGGCCGTGCTCTGGTACACGGAGATCGAGGGGCGCACGCCGGCCGAGGTGGCGCCGATCCTCGGCCTGACCCCCAACGGCGTCTCCGCGCTCGCGTACCGCGCGCGCGAGGGGCTGCGGGTCGGCTACCTGCAGGAGCACCTCACGCACGCGCCGACGGACGGGTGCCGCACGGTGAACCCGCTGCTCGGCGCGTACGTGCGCGGCGGGCTGGCGCGGCGCGAGGTCGCGAAGGTCGACGCCCACCTGGAGTCGTGCGGCGAGTGCCGCGCGCTCGTGCTCGAGCTCGGCGACATCGCGCACGGCATGCGCTCCGTCATCGCCCCCCTGATCGTGGGTCTCGCGGGCCTGGCCGTCGTGGGAGCGCTGCCGATCGGCGGCGCGATCGGCGGCGCCGTCGGGGCGATGGGCGGCGCGGTCGGCAGCGGCGCGGCGGCCGGCGGCGCGACGTCGGTCGGGACGGTCGTGGGCAGCGCCACGGGGACGACGGTCGGGGCGGCGGGGGTCGGCGGGGCCGGGATCTCCTCGGGGGCCGCGGCGGGCACGACGGCGGCCGCCACGACGGGCGCCGCGACGAGCGCGGCCGGCGGCGCGTCACTCGCGGGGGCCGCGACGGCGGGGGTCGCGACGGGCTCGGCCGCCACCGCCGCGACGGCGGGCACGGCGGCCGCCGCCGGCGCCGTCATGGGCACGGCGAGCGTGGCCGCCGCGGCGAGCGCCGTCGCGGTCGCGACCGTCGGCGTCGTCACCGTGCTCAACGCCCTCGGCACCGGCCACGAGCCGCCGACCACCGGCCAGCCCGCCCCCATGACCATCCAGGGCCAGCCGTGGGCGCCGCCCGGGGACACCACGGACGTCGCGGTGGTGCCCGGCGGCGACGACGCGACCGGCGGCGACCCCACCGCCGACCCGACGAGCCCCGTCAACCTGCTCGGCCCCTCCCTGCTCCTCACGCCGGTCGCGGACCTCACGGTCTCCGCGGCGGGCAACCCGCTGCAGCCGCGCACGTCGCAGCCCCTGGTGCTCACCGTCACCAACACCGGGGCGGCGACCGCCGACGAGACCGTCATCGAGGTCGCGCTGCCCGCCGGGGTCGACCTGGCCCTGCCGACGGCGTCGGTCGGGGCGTCGGCGGTCGGCACGATCGCCTCGGACGCGCTCGCCTGCACGCCCACCGGGGCCGACGCGCGCGTCGCACGCTGCACGATCGGCTCGCTGGCGGCGGGCGAGTCCCGCACCGGGTCGGTGCCCGTGCGGGCGAACGCCGGCGGCAGCTACGCGATCGGCGCGTCGGTCTGGGCCACGGGCGTGGCGCCCGAGTCGCTCACGCTGCCCCCGACCACGGTGCTGCCGTACGGCGCCGAGCTCACGGCGTCCGCGGGCGACGTCGTCGCCGTCTCGAACCCGGGCGCCGCGTGGGTGCCCGTCGCGGTGCGGAACACCGGCGACCAGCCGGCCGCCGCCTGGTCCGTGGCGCTCACCGTGCCGCCGGGCCTGCGGCCCGTCGCCTCCGACGGCGACCTGGGCTGCGTGCCCGCCGCGGGCGGCGCGACGGGGGCCGGCACGGTCTGGTCGTGCGTCGCCGCCCCGGACGCCGCGCCGCTGGCGCCCGGCGAGCAGCGGTCGGTGCGGGTGCGCGTCGTCGCGGACGGCACGACCACGCCGGGGTCCCTCTCGGTGGCCGCCGCACCGCAGCTCCCCGGCTCCACGCACTCGCTGCCCAGCGCCGCCGCCGTGACCGTCTCCGACCCGTGGGTCGGTGCCGCCGCCGGCGCGCGGACCGTCGCGGCGCGCTGCCTCGTGACCGGCGGCATCGGCACCGCGTCCGTCGCGGTCGAGGGCACGTACACGAACCTCACCGACCAGACCCTGACCGTGCGGCTCGACGCGGCGGGGTCCTCCGGAGCCGCGCCGCAGCAGATCGCGCCGGGGGAGTCGGTCACCGTGCAGGTGCCCGACGGGATCCGCGTTCCGTCGGGCGCGGCGTCGTGGGTCGTGTCCACCTCGCTGGGCGGCGAGACGTACCGGACCACCGTGGCCGGCGGGCAGCACGGGGCGGCCGACTGCTACGACCCGCGCTGGGACGTCACCAGCACCGCCGCCGTGACGAACGACGACGGCCGCCTGCAGGTGCGCGGCACCCTGACCAACACCAGCGACGAGCCGATGCGGGTGGGCATGACCGCCGCCGGCGGCGCCGCGGCGGACCAGAAGCGCGTGGCCCCGGGCGAGAGCGCGACCTTCGTCGTGCCGACCGGCCGGTCGTCGCTCGACGCGGGCACCGCCGAGTTCCAGCTGTACCGCTGGGTGGCGGACCGGGACGGCGACCAGCCGGCGCAGGGCGTCGTGCCCGCCGTGGCGCCCACCGCCCGCTACGACGCCGCGGCCGTGGCCCCGGCCGTGGGCGGGCCGGCGACGCTCGCCGGCGAGTGCCGGTTCGACGCGTCGGCCGACACGTCGTGGCGCACGGTGACGATCCCCGTCGACAACTCCGCCAGCACCTTCCCGGTGAAGTTCGCCGTGGCCGCCGGCACCGGCGACGGCCGCACCGCGCTGGTCGCCGCCGGGGCGAAGGGCGAGCTCCAGGTGACCGTCCCGTGGGGCACCCGCACGGTGGCGGTGACCGCGGACGGCCGCGACCTGGCCACCGTGGACGTGCCCGCCTTCGAGGGCTGCGCCACCGCGACCTGGCCCGACGCGACCGTCGACGTGAGCGTCGCGACGCAGTGCGTCGACGACCGGGCGCAGGTGGCCGTGACGGTGCGCAACCGCGGGTCGGTCGCGTGGGCGGCCCAGCTCGGCGACGGCGACGGCACGCGGGTCGCGGCGGGCTCGGACGCGACGCTCACGACGCGCGTCGGCGGGCTCCAGGCGGACGCCGGCTCGCTGACCCTGCGGCTCGCGCGGACCATCGAGGACCGCCGGCCCACCGTCGAGCGGACGGTCTCCTACGACGCCGTGTCGTGCGTCGTCGTCGACCCCGGGGCGCGGGTAGAGCAGGGCGACGTGCAGGTCACGAAGGACCGGTGGCGCTCGACGTCGACCCGGTCCGCGACCGTGGTGCTCGACAACTCCGGGTCGTCCGTGCCGCTCGACTTCACGGTCACGGGCACGAACGGTGCCGACGCGAAGGTGACCGTGCCCGCGCGGCAGAGCGTCCGCGCCGACGGCGGCACGGTGACGGGGCGCAAGGGCGCCACGTTCACCGTCCGCACGGACGACTGGACCACCGACCTCGTCGTCGACCCGTTCACCGGCACCGCGGGCTGGTGCTCGCCGCAGTACCGCTGGGGCGCGAGCTACGAGGTGGGGGACGTCGCCTCGTGGCGCGGCGCCGACTACCGGTTCGTGGGCTCGCAGGGCAACCAGGGGAACGGCAACCAGGGCAACGGGCAGGGCAACGGGCAGGGCAACGGGAACGGGAACGGCAACGGGAACGGCCAGGGGAACGACAACGGGAACGGCAACGCCGCCGCGCAGGGCAACCCGGGCAACGGGCGCTGGTGGAGCGGCCACCACTGGCGCGGCGGCGGCTGGGAGCGGATCGCGGACTGCGAGTACCGCTGACGTCTCAGACGATGCCGTACAGCCGGTCCCCGGCGTCGCCGAGGCCGGGCACGATGTACTTCTGCTCGTTGAGGCGCTCGTCGACGGCGGCCACCACGATCTGCACGTCGACGCGGGAGCCGATGGCGTCCTCGAGCACCTTGAGGCCCTCGGGCGTGGCGAGCAGGCAGACGGCGGTGACGTCGCGCGCGCCGCGCTCCAGCACGTAGTCGATCGCCGCGACCAGCGTGCCGCCGGTGGCGAGCATCGGGTCGAGGAGGAAGACCTGCCGGTCGGTGAGGTCGTCGGGCAGGCGGTTCGCGTAGGTGACGGCCTCGTAGGTGGACTCGTCGCGCTGCAGGCCGAGGAAGCCGACCTCCGCCGTCGGGATCATGCGCGTCATGCCCTCGAGCATCCCCAGCCCGGCGCGCAGGATCGGCACCACGATCGGGCTCGGGTCGCTCAGGCGCACGCCCGTGGTCGTGGTGACCGGGGTGCGGATCTCCTTGGGCTCCGTGCGTACGTGCCGCGTCGCCTCGTAGGCGAGCAGGGTCACGAGCTCGTCGACGAGGAGACGGAACGTCGCCGACGGGGTGTTCTCGTCACGGAGGACGGTGAGCTTGTGGTCCACCAGCGGGTGGTCGGCGACGTGCAGGCGCATGGCCCCCACGGTACCGGCGGGAGGGGCCGCAGCACCTCCCCGCGGCTAGCCTGGGTCGTGTGACGTCCGCCGCCGACCCCGCCGGCACCACCGGCAGCCCCCGGTCGGGCCTCGCGCTGCCCTGGGCCGACGGCGAGTTCCCGCCGCACACGGTCAGCCGGCGGCGCGCGGTGTGGGACGCGCTCATGGGGTTGGCGCTGCACGAGGCGTCGCACGCGCTCGCCAGCGACGACGTCCCCGTGGGGGCGCTCGTCGTCGACGCGGACGGGCGTCTGGTCGGCCTCGGCCGCAACCGCCGCGAGGAGACGGGCGACCCGACCGCGCACGCCGAGGTGCTCGCCCTGCGGCAGGCCGCCGCCACCCGCGGCGAGTGGCGGCTCGAGGGCTGCACCCTCGTCGTCACGCTGGAGCCGTGCGTGATGTGCGCGGGCGCGCTCGTCGCCGCGCGGGTGCGCCGCCTGGTGCTCGGCGCCTGGGACCCGAAGGCGGGCGCCACCGGCTCCGTCTGGGACCTGGTGCGCGACCAGCGCGCCAACCACGCCGTCGAGGTGGTCGGCGGGATCCGCGAGGACGAATGCGGAGGAATCCTGCGAGACTTCTTCGAGTCCCGCCGCTGACGGCGACGACTCCCGCCGCCGACGGAGGTCCTACCCGCATGGACGCCACCGCCTCGCACGACGCCCCGGCCGCCGACGGCCGCGCGGCCCCCACGCTCGCCGACTACGCGCGGCAGAGCGCCTACTCCGACCCCGGCCCGCACGCGGACCTGCTCCGCGCCGTGGCGCCGGACCCCGCCGCCACGGGGGCCGCCGCCTGCGCGACGATCGTGCACTACCGCGCCGGGGACCCCGACCTCGCCGACGAGCAACGCGACGACATCGACCAGCGGTGGCTGTCCGCCGTGCTCGGCACCGCCGTGGCGCGGCAGCCCGGCCCGCTCGGCGCGCCCCGCGAGCTGCACCGCCAGGTCGCCGGGTGCTGCCGCGACCACACGCTGTTCTCGCTCGGCGTGCTGCGCGAGCACGGGGTGCCCGCACGGTCGCGGATCGGGTTCGCGGGGTACTTCGAGCCGCCGTTCTTCCACGACCACGTCGTCGTCGAGCACTGGGACGCGGGGGCCGACGGGGGCGCCGGGCGCTGGGTGCGCTGGGACCCGGAGCTGACGCCCGACGGGCCGTGGGACTTCGACGTGCGCGACATGCCCACCGGGCCGGCGTCGCCGTTCCCCACCGCCGCCGAGGTGTGGCGGGCGATCCGTGCCGGCGAGGTGGACCCGGCGTCCTACGGCGTGGCTCCCGAGCTGCCCGACCTGGGCGGCAAGGACTTCGTGCGGGGCTATGTGCTGCTGGAGCTCGCGCACCGCATGCGCGACGAGCTGCTGCTCTGGGACCTCTGGGGGGCGCTGCCCGACGAGCCCGCCGTCGCGGCGCTCGTCGCCGCCTCCCCGCCGGGGCACGTGCCGCTGGTGCCGCTGACGGACGACGCGTGGGACACCCTCACCGACGCCCTGGCCGCCCTGCTGGTGGCGGCCGACGCGGGCGACGCCGACGCCGAGGCGGCCCTCGCCGAGCGGTACGCCGCCGGGCTGGGGCCGCGCGGGCGCGTCGTGACGACGTCGCCGACGGGCCGCGTCGGGGTCACCGATCTGCGCGAGCGCACCACGCGCTGGGCCGCCGCGGGCTGACGGGGCCGACGGGGCCGACGGGGCCGACGACGGGGGCCCGACGGGCGCGGTCGCTACAGCGCCGCGACGCGGATGCCGAACACGTCCCGCAGCGCGCGGCGCGCCGCGTGCCAGCCGCTCATCCCGTGCACCCCCGGCCCCGGGGGCGCGGACGCGGAGCACAGGTAGACGCCGCCGGCGACGCGGAACGGGTCCGCCCGCAGGGTGGGGCGGGCGAGCATCTGCCACATCGTGGCCGCGCCCGCGGAGATGTCCCCGCCCACGTAGTTGCGGTTGTGCTCCGCCATGCGGGCGGCGGGGACGGCCCGCGCGCCGACGACGACGTCGCGGAACCCCGGCGCGAAGCGCTCGATCTGCGCGGTGACGGTCGCGGTGACGTCGACGTCCGAGCCCGCGGGCACGTGCGTGTACGCCCACAGGGGGCGCAGCTCGCCGTCGGACGTCGGCACGCGCCGCGAGGTGTCGACGACGGTCGGGTCGCTGACCAGGCACACGGGGCGGGCGGCGTGGATGCCGGCGGCCACCTCGTTCTCGGCCCGGGCCACCTCGGCGCGGGTGCCACCCACGTGCACCGTGCCGGCGCGCCCCACCTCCGGGTCGGCCCACGGCACCGGCCCGGAGAGCACGTAGTCCACCTTGGCTGCGGCGTTGCCGTACCGGAACGCCTCGAGCGCGTGGCGCACACCGGGCGGCACGGCCGCTCCGAGCACCTCGAGCAGCGTGCGGGGCGTGGTGTCGAACAGGACCGCGCGGGCGGCGGGCAGGTCCGCCGGGGTGCGCACGCGGTGCCTGGTGACGACCGTCCCGCCGTGGGCCTCCAGGTCGGCGACCAGCGCCGCGGTGAGGGCGCCCGACCCGCCGCGGGGGATCGCCCACCCGCCGTCGAGCCCCGCGGTCCCGGGCCCGGCGTGCGCCAGCGCGCCCAGCAGCAGGGACGTGCCCGCGCCGGACAGCGAGGGCAGCCGCACGATCGCGTGCGAGGCGATGCCGGTGAGCATCGCGGGCGCGGCCTCCTCGGCGAACCGGGCGTCCCACGCGGCCGTGCCCTGCTCGGCCAGGCCGAGGCCGAACCGGGCGGCCGTGAGCACGCGGCCCACCGGGTCGGCCCGGTCGAGCAGCCCGGGCGGGAGGGAGCGGCGGTCGCCCATCGCGACGGCGACCACGGCCTCCCACCGCGCGGCGAGCGGGCCGAGCAGCGCGCGCCACGCGGCGCCGTCGGCGCCCAGCCGGTCGACGGTGCGGTCCAGGTCGCGGTACGCGACGCCCGCGGGGCCGTCCGGCAGCGGCTGCGCGTACGACGCCTCCGGCGTGAGCAGCTCGACGCCGTGCGCGGGCAGGTCGAAGGCGCGGAAGAACGGCGAGGCCCACGCCATCGGGTGCCCGGCGGAGCACAGGTCGTGCACGACGCCGTCCGGCAGCCCGGCGAACAGGTCGCCGTCGTCGCCGGGCGCCAGCGTGCGGGCCCCGCCGCCCACGGTGGCGTTCGCCTCCAGGACGGTCACCGACAGGCCCGCGCGGGCGAGCGTCACGGCCGCGGCGAGCCCGTTGGGGCCCGACCCGACGACGACGGCGTCCAGCACGGCGGCTCCTCGGCTCGGTGGGAGGGTGTCTCCTGCGATTCAACCACCGGCGCGGGCCGCTCGGCGGCCGCCGCCGAGCGGCTCAGCGCCGCAGGCCGACCGACCGCCCGGTGTCCGGACCGGGCTCGGTGAGCACGGCCGCCACCCGGTCGGCGACGTCCGGCGGGAACGGCGCGGACCGCCCGCCGGCGACGTGCAGGCCGAGCACCTCCTCGGTGGCGCGCAGGCGGCCGCCGGACCACATCTCGTGCCACAGGTGCAGCGCCTTGGCCGTGGCGCCCACGACGCTCGACCGGACCTCGAGGCCGGCCCCGGCGGGGACCTCGTCGAGGTAGCGCACGTGCGCCTCGACCGTGTACAGCGAGGCGTCGTGCGCCGCGCGGTACCCGGGGCCCAGGCCCAGCTGCTCCATCACGGCGTCGGTGGCGTGCCCGAACACGAGCACGTAGTACGCCTCGCTGAGGTGGCCGTTGTAGTCGATCCACTCGTCGCGGACCGGCTCGCGCCACGGCGGCAGCGCGACGGGGCCCGGCGCGCTCACGCGGCGCCCTTCGCGCGCAGCAGCGCGACCACCCGGCGGTCGCGCTCGGCGACCAGCTCGTCGACCGTGCGCCCGTCGGCCGCGTCGTCGCAGCCGGCGACGACGGCGTCCCGCAGGGCACCCGTGAGCTCCGGCGCGTCGAGGCGCGTCCACGGCGACAGCAGGGACGGGCCGAAGTGGTCGAGCATGTGCGCCATGCCGCCCTGGCCGCCCGCCAGGTGGAACGTGAGCATCGGGCCCTGGAAGGGCCAGCGCAGGCCGGGCCCGTCCGTGATCGACCGGTCGATCTGCTCCACCGTGGCCTCGCCGGCCTCGACCATGTGCAGGGCCTCCCGCCAGAGCGCCTCCTGCAGGCGGTTGGCGATGAAGCCCGGCACCTCGCGGTCCATGGTGATCACGGACTTGCCGGCGGCGGCGAAGAACTCGGACGCCCACGCGACGGCGTCGGGGTCGGTCCGCTCGCCGCCGACCACCTCGACCAGGGGGATGAGGTACGGCGGGTTGAACGGGTGCCCGACCACCATGCGCTCCGGGTGGGCGCACGCCGTGGCCATGTCCGTCATCGGGTAGCCGGACGTCGAGGAGGACACGACGACGTGCGGGGCCGTGACCTCGTCGATGTCGGCGAGGAGCCGGCGCTTGAGCTCGAGGTCCTCGGGCGCACTCTCCTGCACGAGGTCGGTGCCGTCGACGGCCTCGGCCAGGGTGGCGCAGACCGTGAGGTGGGCGCGGTCGGCGCCGTCGGCGAGGCCGAGCTCGGTGAGCGCGGGCCACGCGGCGTCCACGAGGTGGCGCAGCCGGGGCTCGGCGTCGGGCGCGGGGTCCCAGGCGCGGACCCGGTAGCCGTGGGCGAGGAAGTAGGCGACCCATCCGCCGCCGATGACGCCGGCGCCGACGCACGCGACGGTGCGCACCTGGTCCGGGGCGACGCGCGCGGTCACCGGCGGCCCCCCAGCGCGAGGATCTCGCGGGCGTCGTCGGGCGTGGCCACCCGCGCCCCCATCGCCTCGATGATGGTGCGGGCCTGCGTGACGAGCTGCGCGTTGGTGGCCTTGACCCCCTTGCGCAGGTACAGGTTGTCCTCGAGGCCCACGCGGACGTGGCCGCCCAGCAGCACGGACTGCGCCACCCACGGCAGCTGCATGCGCCCCAGCGCGAACGACGACCACACGGCGCCCTCGGGGAGCTGGTCGACCAGCGTCGCGAGCAGCCGCGGGTCGGCGGGCATGCCGTAGGGGACGTCCATGCACAGCTGGAACATGGCGGGGGAGTCGATCAGCCCCTCGGCCACGAGCTTCTTGGCGAAGACGAGCTGGCCGGTGTCGAAGATCTCCATCTCCACGCGGGTGCCGAGCTCCTGGATGCGGCGGGCGCCGTCGCGCAGGATGTCGGGCGTGCTGACGTAGACGAGGCTGCCCTCGCCGAAGTTGAGGCTGCCGCAGTCCAGCGTGCAGATGTCCGGCCGCACCTCGCCCACGTGCTTGAGCCGCTCCACGCCGTTCACCAGGTCGGTGCCCGGCAGGATCGTGGTGGGCTCCTTCGGGTCGAGGTAGAGGTCCCCGCCCATGCCCGCCGTGGTGTTGACGACGACGTCGACGTCGCTGGCCCGGAGGAGCTCGACGGCCTCGCGGTAGAGCGCGGTCTCCCGCGAGGGGGCGCCGGTGCGCGGGTCGCGCACGTGCACGTGCACGATGGCGGCGCCGGCACGGGCCGCGTCGATGCCCGCCTGGGCGATCTGCTCCGGGGTGACGGGCACGTGCTCCGACCGGCCGACGGTGTCGCCGGCGCCGGTGAGCGCGCAGGTGATGATGACGTTGCGGTTCATGGTGTCCTCTCGGGGGTCTTCGGGGACGGGTGGGTCTGTCGGCCGGGCAGGTCAGGGGCGCGACCGCACGACGGCGTCGGCGATCGCCTGCAGGCCCAGGTAGCTGAGGTCGCGGTAGTGGCGGTCCTCCCACGCGTCGGCGTAGGGCCACAGGGAGGTCTTGACGACCACGACGCCGGCGGCGCGGTCCACCAGCGTGAACTGGCCGTGGCTGCCGTCGGCGACGAGCGTGCGGCCCTCGGCGTCCGTCGGCCACCAGTGCCAGGCGTACCCGGCGTGCGTGGTGTACGCGCTCGGCAGCCGGCCGGGGGCGAGGAACGGGTAGGGCGGGACGCCGGCGCCGTCGACCCACGCGGGCGACAGCAGGCGATCTCCGTCGGGGGTGCCCCCGACCCGGCCGTCGAGCGCCAGCAGGCCGACGCGGGCCCAGTCGCGGGCGGTGGCGGCGACGCCGCCGCCGGCCATGGCGACGCCGTCGCCGTCCACGCCGACGACGGCGCCGTCGGTCGCGCCGAGGTCGGCCCAGAGCGCGGCCACCGCGTCGGCGAAGGGGGCGCCCGTGGCGCGCTCGCGCACCCAGTCGAGCACCTGGGAGTCGGCGGTGCAGTACTCCCACTGCGTGCCCGGCAGGAACTTGGGGCGGGTCTCGCGCAGCAGCGCGCGGCTGCTCCCTCCGGTGCGGAACGAGCGGACGAGGCGGCTGGCCGGCCCGTCGGGGTCGCGGTGGTCCTCCACCCAGTCCAGGCCCGTCGTCATCGTGACGACGTCCGTGACGGTGCACGGCTCGTAGCCGGACCCGGCCAGCTCGGGGACGTGGTCGACCACGCGGTCCGACAGGCGCAGGTCCCCGCGGGTCACCGCGACGCCGACGAGCGTGGCGAGCAGGGACTTGGTCATCGACGCGCCCAGGAACAGGGTGCCCGGGCCGAGGCCGTCGGCGTACCACTCGTGCACCACGTGGCCGCGGTCCAGCACGAGCAGGCTGGTGGCGTAGGTCTCCGCCCGCCACAGGTCCAGGTCGGCGAGGTGGCCGGCGCCCGCCACCTCCACGCGCAGGTCGCGGGGCGCGGCGGGCAGCGGCGCGGGACGGGGGGCGGGCACGCGCACGTGCGGCATCGCCGGCTGCCCCTCGGGCGTCAGGTGCGGGTCGATGAATCGCGTCGTGGCGAGGGTCTGCTCGGGCACGGCGGCTCCTTCCGGTCTCGTGGTCAGTCGATGCGCGGCGTGTGGGCCAGCAGGGTGCGCGTGTACTCCTGCTGCGGGTGCTCCATGACCCGCACGACCGGGCCCGACTCCACGAGCCGGCCGGCCGACAGGATGTCCACCCGCGCCGCGATGGACCGCACCAGCGCGAGGTTGTGGGTGACGAAGAGCATCGCGATGCCGCGCCGGGTGCGCAGGTGCTCCAGCAGCTCGACGATGGAGCCCTGCACGGACACGTCGAGCGCCGAGGTGATCTCGTCGCAGACCAGCACGTCCGGCTGGGCGGCCAGCGCCCGGGCGATCGCGACGCGCTGGCGCTCCCCGCCCGAGAGCCGGTCGGTGCGCAGGCGCAGCGCCGAGGGGCCGAGCGCGACGGCGTCCAGCAGCTCCACGACCCGGTCGGTGGCCTCGCGGCCGCGGGCGATCCCGAACAGCTCCATGGGCCGGCGCACGATCTGCTCCACGGTCTGGCGCGGGTTGAGCGACAGGTACGGGTTCTGGAACACGTACTGGATCCGCTTGCGGTCCTCCGCCGTGCGGCGGCGCGCCGAGGGCGCCAGCTCGTGGCCGTCGAAGACGACCGATCCGGTCCACTGCGCGTGCAGCCCGCCCACGGCGCGGGAGATGGTCGTCTTGCCGCTGCCCGACTCGCCCACGAGCGCCACGCACTCGCCGCGGGCCAGGTCGAAGGAGACGTCGTGCACCACCTGCGTGCGGCCGTAGGAGACGCTCAGCCCGGACACCGACAGCACGACGTCGCGCTCGGCGTCGGGGTCCGCGTCGGGCACGCGGCCGAGGTCGATGTCCCACGGGCCCAGGTCGGCGGTGCGCAGGCAGCGCGCCCAGTGGTCGGTGCCGAGGGTGACGGGCACCGGCTCGGTCGTCGCGCACGCGTCGGTCGCGAAGCGGCAGCGGTCGTGGAACCGGCAGCCCCCGGGCCGGCGCCCGGGCGGCGGCGTGCGGCCCGGGATGCCGGCCAGGGCGCGCGCCTGCCCGACGTGCGGGATGGCGTCCAGCAGCGCCCGCGTGTACGGGTGGGTCGGGTTGGTGAACACCTGCTCGCGCCCGCCCAGCTCGACCACGCGCCCCGCGTACATCACCGCGACCCGGTCGGCGACGTTCCCGATCACCGCCAGGTCGTGCGTGACGTACAGGGCGGCGACGCCGTGCGAGGCGCACAGCCGCTGCATGGTCTCGAGCACCATCGCCTGGGTGGTGACGTCGAGCCCGGTGGTGGGCTCGTCGAGCACCAGCACCTTCGGCCGGGGCAGGAACGCCATCGCGAGCGCGGCGCGCTGCACCTGGCCGCCCGACAGCTGGTGCGGGTAGCGGGCCAGGAAGGCGTCGTCGTCGGGCAGCCCGACCTCGGCCAGGCCGGCGCGGGCGCGGGCCAGCCGCCCGGCCGGGGTGTCGATGCCGCGCAGCTCGAGCAGCTCGACGATCTGCCGGCCGATGCGGATGCTCGGGTTGAGCGCCGACGCCGGGTCCTGCGGCATGTAGGCGACGTGCTCGCCGCGCAGCGACCGCACCTCGTCCTCGGGCAGGCCGAGCAGCTCGTGGCCGTCGACGACGACCTCGCCGGCGTCGATGGCGGCGCCGGCCCGGGCGTGGCCCAGGATGGCGGTGCCCACCGTGGTCTTGCCGGAGCCGGACTCGCCCACGAGGCCCAGGACCTCGCCCGGGCGCAGGGTGAGGTCGATCCCGTCGACGACGTCGACGCCGGCGCTCGCGCCGCCCGTGAGGGCGACCCGCAGGCCGCGGACCGTGCAGACGGCGCCGTCGTCGGCGGTCGTGCGGGGCTCCAGGGGGATGGTGGCGGTCATCGGTCGCCTCCCTTCGAGGTGAGCTGGGAGATCCCGTCCGCCATGACGTTGGTGCCGACGGCGAAGAGGCCGATCATCAGCACGGGCGCGAGCACCCCCCAGGGCTGGACCAGCAGGGCCAGCCGGTTCTCGTTGATCATCTGGCCCCAGTCGGCGGCGCCCGGGTCGGTCGCGAACCCGAGGAACGCGATCCCGGCGACCATGCCGATGGAGTAGGTGAGCCGCAGGCCGGCCTCGGCGAGCAGCGGGCCGCTCATGTTGGGCAGCACCTCGCGCACCACGACGCGCAGCCGCGGCTCGCCGAGCGCCTCCGCCGCGGTGACGAAGTCGCGGCGGGTGAGGCCGAGCGCCACCCCGCGCGACACCCGGGCGACGCGCGGCGCGTGGGAGACCCCGACGAGGAGCACGATCAGCCACGACGTCGGCTGGGCCACGGTGGACAGCACCAGCAGGGTGAGCAGGATCTGCGGGAACGCGAGGACGGCGTCGTTGAGCCGCATCACGACCTCGTCGAACCAGCCGCCCACGTAGGCGGCGAGGATCCCGACGAGCACGCCGAGCACGAGGCCGACGACGGTCGCGAGCAGCGCCACGACGAGCACCGACCGGCCCCCGTACAGCACGCGGGACAGCACGTCCTGGCCGAGGTAGTCGGTGCCGAGCACGCCCGTGCCGCTGTAGGGGTCGCCGGTGATCTCGTTCTCGCCGTGCGGCGCGAGCCACGGCCCGGCGACGGCGACGAGCACGACGAGGGCGGTGATCACGGCCCCGACGACGAGCCGCGGCTGCCGCAGGGCCGGCCACCGCCGGGCGGGGGCGTGCGCGGCCCCTGGAGAGGTGTCGGGGGAGGTGTCGGGGGAGGTGCCGGCGGACGGGCCGGTGGAGCGGGCGTCGGTGACGCTCATGAGCTGATCGCCGTCCTCTCGCGGGGCGTGCACAGGATGGACAGCACGTCGGCGACCAGGTTCACCACGACGTAGACGGCGGCGACGATCATCGCCAGGGCCTGCACCACGGGGACGTCGCTGTTGCGGACGCTGTCGACGAGGCTGGCGCCGATGCCGGGGTAGGAGAACAGGTACTCGACGAGCACGATGCCGCTGGCCAGCCAGGCGAGCTGGAGGCCGATCACCTGGATGCCCGGCACGACGGCGTTGCGCAGCGCGTGGCGGCGCAGCACGACGCGCTCGGGGACGCCCTTGAGGCGCGCCAGCTCGACGTAGTCGCTGTCGAGGACGTCGAGCAGCGTGGAGCGCATGATCCGCACGACGTACGGCGCCACCACGAGCACGAGCGTGGCCACGGGCAGCACCATCGACGCGGGTTGCGTCCAGGGTGCCGAGCCGCCCGCGCTGATGGTCACGGCGGGCAGGGCGTGGAAGACGACGGTGGAGAAGACCGACACCAGCACGATCCCGACGACGAACTCGGGCAGCCCGGCGAGCGTGAGCACGACGAGCTGGATGCCGTGGTCGAGCCGGCGGCCCCGGTGCCGGGCGCTGAGGAGCGCGACGCCGAACGAGACGGGGATGATCACGACGGCGGCGACGAGCACCAGCACGCCGCTGTTGACCACGCGGTCGCCGATGAGCTCGCCCACGGGCAGGCCGTTGGCCACCGACGTGCCGGGGTCGCCGGTGAGGAGCCCGCCGAGCCACTGCCAGTAGCGGTCCCAGAGCGACTCGTCGAGGTGCAGCTGCTCGCGGATCTGCTCGGCGCGGCCCAGGTTGGTGGCGGCCTCCTTGCCGAGGATGGCCTTGACGGGGTCGCCCAGGGCGGCCGTGGCCAGGAAGACCAGCACGGAGACCAGCCAGAGCGTGAGCGCCGCGAGGCCGAGGCGGCGGGCGGTCCAGAGCGTCCACGCCAGCGCGGCCGGGCGGGGGCGCGGGGCGTCGGCCGGCCGCGTCGCGACGGGACCGGGGTCGACGGGGGCGGCGGCGGGGTCGTCCTGCGGCGGTGCGGTGGTCATCTCATGCCCCCTCGACGAACGACACGCGGTGGAACTTGTAGCCGCCGCTGGGCAGGTAGCGGTCGGGCTCGAAGCCCTGCACGAGGTTCGAGTAGCCGTCGACCTGCTTCTTGAAGCCCCACACGACGAGCCCGCCGCGCTCGTGCTCGATCTCCTGGCAGCGGTGCAGCAGCTCGCCCCGCCGCTCCTCGTCGACGGTCCGGGTGGCCTGGTCGAACAGGTCCTGGAACTCGGCGTCGTCGAAGTGGGTCTCGTTGTACGGCGCGCTGGGCAGCGCGCACGACGCGGCCTGCGGGATGTAGTTGCGCGTCACCCAGAAGTCCTGCGCGAACGGCCACTGCAGGTACTGCTCGCCGTAGAAGGTGTTCGGGTCGGCCTTGTTCAGCCGGACGTCGATCCCGGCCTTGCGGGCCTGGTCGACGAAGAGGTTCGCGGCCTCGACGCCGCCGGCGCCCACGGCGGTCGACGTCACGAGCTCGACCTGCAGGTCCTCCTGGCCCGCCTGCTTGAGCAGGGAGCGCACCTTGTCGAGGTCCTGCTCGCGCTGCGGCAGGTCGTCGGCGTACGCGGGGTCGAAGGGGGAGTAGAGGTCGTTGCCGACGAAGCCGTACCCGCCGAGCGCCTGGTCGATCATCTGCTGGCGGTCGACGACGAGCCGCAGGGCCTCGCGCACCCGCACGTCGGAGAACGGCTCGGTGTCCACGCGCATGGTGAACGGCATCCATGCCCCGGTCTCGGACACGAGCGCGGAGGCGCCCTGCTCGGCGACCGCGTCGACGAGGTAGGTCGGCAGGTTGTCGATGCTCTGCACCTGGCCGGCGAGCAGCGCGTTGACCTTCGCGGCGTCGTCGGCGAAGTCGTAGATGACGAGGTCGTCGACCCAGGCCGGGTCGCCCCAGTAGTCGTCGTGGCGGGTGAAGCGGCTCATCTGCCCGGGGGTGAAGGTGTCGGCGGCGAAGGCGCCGGTGCCCACCGGGTGCGCCAGGTCGAAGTCCGTCGGCACGATGCCGGCGGTGTACTCCGCGAGCAGCTGGTCGAACACGGAGTACGGCTGCTTCAGCGCGAACCGGATCGTGTGGTCGTCCAGGACGCGCGAGCCCTTGACGTCCAGGACGTCGGTGAGGGGACCGGCGGCGCCGGTCTTCGGGTCGGTGATGCGCGCCATCGTGAACATGACGTCCTCGGCGGTCATCGTCTTGCCGTGGTGGAAGACGACGTCGCGGCGCAGCTCGACCGTCCATGAGGTGGCGTCCTTGCTCGGCGTCACCGCCGTCGCGAGGGCGGGGGCCAGCTCGTAGGCCGAGTCCCAGAAGAGCAGCGGCTCGTAGAGGTTGTTCACCCGGGCGATGTCCGGTGTGGTCACGGGAAAGTGCGGGTCGAGAGTGTCCGACAGACCGCCCCCGGTGGCGCCGTGGCTGAGGGTGCCTCCGCGCCGTCGTGCCGCACCTGGGTCGGGTGGCGCGGGTACGGCGCCGCACCCGGCGAGCGCGCCGCCGCCGACCGCTCCAGCGGCCGCGATCGCGGCCAGACGGAGCACGTTTCGCCGCGAGATCCCGCGGCCGCCCGGACCGAGTCCGTTGTAGATTGTTCTCTCCTTGTTCGCATGATGAGCACATCGTTGAGCGATGCGAACATATGGTCGGGGGGTCGGCGAGTCAAGCCCGACCGGAGCAGAAGGCAAGCGCGAGTCAAAGGATGGTGAACGGGTGAACGCGGAGATCAGCGCGGCGGCCGACGCCGGCGAGAGCGACGTCGAGACCGGTCGCCGGAGCGGTCGGGTGCAGTCCGTCGACCGCGCCGTCGCCCTGCTGCGGGCGGTCGCCCGCGCGGCCCGGCCGGGCGACGCCACCGTGGCCGCGCTGGCCGCGACCTGCGGCCTCAACCGGGCGACCGCCTGGCGGATCCTCACCACCCTCGAGGCGGAGAGCATCGTCGCGTGCGACCGGCGCACCGGGCAGTGGCAGATCGGCGTCGGGCTCGTCGAGCTCGCCGGCGTGGCCAGCGTCGACAGCCTCGTCGGGTCGGCGCGGCCCGTCCTGGAGCGCCTCTCCCTCCAGACCGGGGAGACGGCAGCGCTCGCGGTGTTCCGGGCCGACCGGCTGACCTACGTGGACGAGGTGGCGCCCACGTCCGTCGTCGCCGCGACCTGGAAGGGCCGCGTGGTGCCGCTGCACGCCACGTCCACCGGCAAGGCGCTGCTCGCCTTCCTGCCCGCGGAGTCCGCGCGGACCCTGCTCGGGGGCCGGCTCAAGCGGTACACCGACAGCACGATCACCGACCGGCACGCGCTCGACGAGGAGCTGGAGCTGACGCGCCGCCGCGGCTTCGGCGTATGCCGCGGCGAGTTCGAGGCGTCCGCGTTCGGGGTGTCGGCACCGGTGCTCGACTCCCGGGGCCACCCCCTGGCGCTGGTGAGCGTCTGGGGCCCGGGCGGCCGGCTCACCGAGGAGCGCTTCGAGGCGCTCGGCGAGGTGGTGCGCGACGCCGCCGAGACCATCGCGCGGCCGCGCAGCGTCGTGCGGTAGCCGCCGCGGGTCGGGGGATCCCTACCCCGGCCCGTGGGCCGGCCGCCTGCCGGGACGGGGGAGCGGCGCCTAGGGTCGATGGCATGACCAGCACGGACGCCGCCGGGCGCGCCCCGGACCCGGCCCCGGGGCTCGCCTCCCGGGCCGGGCTGCTGCGTGCCCCCGTCGACCCGGCCACGGTCCGCGCCGTCGCGCTGCTGGCCGTCGGGACGGTGTGGCTGGCGAGCGCGGGCACGGTCGTCTGGGTGCTGGTCCTGGTGTCGTCCGCCCTCGTCCCCGCGCTCGGGCTGGGGCTCGTCGCGCTCGGGGTCACGCTGCCCGCGGCCCGCGCGTTCGCGGCCGTCGAGCGGGCGCGGCTGGCCGCGCAGACCGGCGTCGTCGTGCCCGCCCCGACGCCCGCTCTCCCGGGCCTGCCCCGGTCGTGGGCGGGGCTTCGCGCGACGCTCCGCGACGGGCGGGCGTGGGCCGCCGCCGCGTACGCGCTGGTCGGGCTGCTGGTGTCCCTGGCGTTCCTCGTCGTCGTCGTGGCGTGCGCCGCGGGCGCGGTCGCGCTGGTCGTCGTGGCGGCGCGGGGAGGCGTGGGGAGCGCGGCGGGCGAGGCGGGGCTCGCGTGGCCGGTCGCGCTGGTCCTCGGCGCCGTCGGTGCCGCGCTCCTGGTGTGGCTCGGGGCCGCCGTGGCGCAGGCGGGCGGCGGGCTCGTGCTGTGGCTGGCGCAGGCCTGCCTCGGCCCGTCCGCGGCCGACCTGGCGCGGGCCCGGGCGCGGGACGCCGAGGACGACGCCGAGGCGGCGCGCGAGCGGGCCGTCGTGCTCTCCGAGACCCGCTCCCAGGCGGTCGCCGCCGCGGACGCGGAACGCCGCCGCATCGAGCGGGACCTGCACGACGGCGCGCAGCAGCGGCTCGTCGCCCTCGGCGTCGAGCTCGGCGTGGCCCGCCGGCTCGCCGAGCGCGACCCCGCCGCCACGGCCGCCGCCCTCGAGCACGCGCACGACGAGGTCAAGGCGACGCTCGCCGAGCTGCGCGACCTCGTGCGCGGCATCCACCCCGCGATCCTCGACGACCGCGGCCTCGACGCCGCGCTGTCGGCGCTCGCCGCCCGCAGCCCGGTCCCCGTGCGCGTCGAGGCGGGCGCCGGCCTGGAGCGCGCCGGGTCGGCCGCGCAGGCCGCGGCCTACTTCGTCGTCGCCGAGGCGCTGACCAACGTGGCGAAGCACGCCGACGCCCGCTCGGCGCGGGTGCGCGCGGACGTCACCGACGACGGCGCCCGGCTGCGCGTCGTCGTCGAGGACGACGGCCGGGGCGGCGCCGAGCCCGCCCCGGGCAGCGGCCTCGCCGGCCTGCGCGGCCGCGTCGCCGCGCTCGACGGCCGCTTCGACCTGACCAGCCCGCCCGGTGCGGGCACCCGGCTCACCGTGGAGGTGCCGTGCGCGTCGTGATCGCGGAGGACTCCGTGCTCCTCCTGGACGGCCTGTCCCGCCTGCTGGTGGCCGAGGGGCACACGGTGACCGGCCACCGCACCGCGGACGAGCTGGTCGCCGCCCTGTCGCGGCCCGGAGCCGCCCTGCCCGACCTGCTCGTCACCGACGTCCGCATGCCGCCGTCGCACACCGACGAGGGGCTCCGGGCGGCCCTGCACCTGCGCAGCCTGCACCCCGACCTGCCGGTCCTCGTGCTGTCGCAGTACGTGGAGCAGCGCTACGCCGCCGAGCTGTTCGCCCGTGGCGCGCACGCCCTGGGCTACGTCCTCAAGGACCGGGTGGCCGACGTCGACGCGTTCCTCGACGCACTCGCGCGCGTCGCCTCCGGCGGCACCGTCATCGACCCCGAGGTCGTCACGCAGGTCATCGCCCGCAGCCGACGCTCCGACCTCGACCAGCTCACGCGGCGCGAGCGCGAGGTGCTCGCGCTCATGGCCGAGGGGCGCTCCAACACCGCGATCGCGGACCGGCTGGTCGTCGGCATGCCCGCCGTCGAGAAGCACGTCACCAGCATCCTCACCAAGCTCGGCCTCCCGCCCGACGCCGACGACAACCGCCGCGTGCTCGCGGTGCTGCGCTGGCTCGACCAGAACGGAGCACGACCATGACCACGACCGGCACCCCGCCCGCTCCCGCCCCGGCGTCGCCCGAGCCGCACCGCAGCCCGGTCGGCCGCGCCCTGCTGGTCCTCGGGGCGGTGGTCGCGGTCCTGGCCGTGATGTGGGGCGCGCTGTTCCTCGTGGACCGCGCCGTGGCGGGCACGACGACGCAGCACGAGACGTACGCCCCCGTCGGCACGGTCGAGCTGGTGGCCGACGGCGACGTGACCGTCAAGGCCGCCGAGGGCGGTGACGTGGAGGTCGACCGCATCGCGCGCAGCGGCCTCACGAGCCCCACCTACCGCGCGGACGAGCGCTCCGACCGGCTCGTCCTGACGCACGAGTGCCAGGGGTGGCAGTGGGTCCCGGGCCGGTGCGCCGGCCAGCTCGCCGTCACGCTCCCCGCCGACACCGCCGTCGTGGTGCGCACGTCCAACGGGGACGTCCTCGCCGCCGGCGTCGCGGGGGACGTCGAGCTGCGCTCCAGCAACGGCGACGTCGAGGCCACCGGCACCGGCGCCCGCCTGGACGCCGGCACGTCCAACGGGGACATCACGGTCGACCGCGCGGCGGGCGGCGACGTCGTCGCGACCTCGTCGAACGGGTCGATCGAGGTGACCGGCGTCGACGGGAGCCTCCAGGCGGTGACGAGCAACGGGCGCGTGGAGGTGTCCGGCGTGACCGGCGACGTCCGCGCCGAGTCGAGCAACGGCGACGTCACCGTCGTCGGCGACGGCGAGCCCGTGCGCCTCACGATCGACACGTCCAACGGCGACCGGACCGTCGAGGGTCCCACCGACCCGGCCGCGGACCGCACCGTGCAGATCCGGTCGTCCAACGGGGACGTGGCGTTCCTGGCCGACTGACCGGGGTGCCTGCGGCTATCGTCCTCGGCCATGGGGATCTTCTCGCGCCGGGGCGCCGCCGCCGACGGGCCGCACGAGCCGTTCGAGCTGGTGGTCGACACCGTCTTCGTCGTCCCGACGCGGGGGCACGTCTTCACCGGCACCGTGACGTCCGGGCGCGTGCGCGTCGGCCAGCCCGCCGTGCTGCACCTGCCCAGCGGCGAGCACGCCGTCACCGTCTCGCGGATCGACGTGCGCCGGCGCAAGGCGGACGTCGCCGAGGCGGGCGAGGAGGCCGGCGTCTACCTCGGAGGGCTGGCGCGCGGCGCGCTCCCCGTCGTCGCCGGCGGCGAGGGGAGCCTGATCGACGCCGAGGCCCTCGCGGGCTCGCGGCTGGTCGCGGCCCCGTAGGCCGGCAGGCCGCGTCTAGAGCCGGTCGGCGAGCGCGACGAGCGTCTCGGTGACCCCGTCGTCCACCTTGAGGGTGGCGAGCGGGTCGCCGCGCGTCTCGCCGCGGTTGACGATGACGACGGGCTTGTCCGCCTTCGCGGCGTACCGCACGAACCGCAGGCCGCTCATCACGGTGAGCGACGTGCCCGCCACGAGCAGCGCGTCGGCGTCGTCCACCAGCGCGTAGGCGCGCTCGACGCGCTCGCGGGGCACGTTCTCGCCGAAGTAGACGATCTCCGGCTTGAGCACCCCGCCGCAGAACTCGCACGGCGCGGGCACGAAGTGGCTGGTCTGCTCGATGACGGCGTCCGCGTCGGGCGCGGTCTCGATGTCGGCGACGGTGGCGCCGTCGTCGAGCACCGACTCGACAAACCCGGGGTTGAGCGCGTCCAGCCGCTCCGCGAGGTGGGCGCGGCTGATGACGCGCCCGCACTGGAGGCAGATCACGCGGTCGTAGCGGCCGTGCAGGTCGATGACGTGCCGCGAGCCCGCGTCCTCGTGCAGCAGGTCCACGTTCTGGGTGATGACGCCCCGGACCACGCCCCGGTCCTCCAGCGCGGCGAGCGCGCGGTGCCCGGCGTTCGGCTCCGTGCGGTGCACGACCTGCCAGCCCACGTGGTTGCGGGCCCAGTAGTGGCGGCGGAACGCCTCGTCGGCCACGAACTGCTGGTACGTCATCGGGGCCCGCTTCGGCGAGTCCGGGCTGCGGTAGTCGGGGATGCCGGAGTCCGTGGAGACGCCCGCGCCGGTCAGCGCGGTGACGGTGCGGCCCCGCAGCAGCCGGACGGCGTCGTCCACCGTGCCGCGGTGCACCACCGCGTCCGGCGGGAGCTCCCAGCGGCGGTCCTGGTAGGTGGGGGCGAGCGGCCGGGGCACGGGTTGCACGCCTTCGAGCGTACGTCGCCCCGCGGGCCACCACCGCTCGCCGTGAGGGACCCCACCTCGCCGTCAGCTCGTGGCGGTGCCCGACGACGACTGCTCGCCCTGGGCGCCCTGCGGGCCCTGGCCGTCGGGGGCGTCCTGGCCGGGCTGGCCGCCGCCTCCGGGGCCGCCGCCCATGCCCCCGGCGGGCGCCTCGCCCGCGGCGGCGGTGCCGACCTCGGTGCCGTCGGCGGTGAGGGTGTACGTGTCCCCTGAGGTGATCTCCGGGCCGCTGTACACCACCGACTGCGCGGGCTTCGTGAGCGTGAGGGTGGCGACCTGCGTGCCGTCGGCGTCCACCACCGCCACCTCGGTGCCGGCCTCGAGGGTCGAGTCGGCGGTCAGTGCCACCCAGCCCTGCGACGAGTCCGTCCCGGGGGCCTCGGCCATGCCCGACGACCCGACGGCGAGCAGCGTGCCGCCCGAGACGGTGAGGCCGCCGGCGGAGTCGAGCGCGCCGTTGCCGCCGTTCGTCGGGCCCTCGATCACGACGTCGCCGCCGCTGATCACCGCGACGCCGTTGGAGTCCAGCCCGTCGCCCTCCGCGTCCACGTGCAGCGTGCCGCCCGTGACCGTCAGCGACGCGCCGTCCTGGACCTCGTCCATGCCGCCCCCGCCGCCCTGAGGCGCCTGGCCGTCCTCCGGCGCTGCGCCCTGGTCCGGCGCGGCCTGGTCGTCCGTGCCCGTCGCCGAGTCGTCGGTGGCGGTGTCGTCCTCCGCCTCCTTCACCGTGGCGTTCAGACCGTCGTCGGACGACGTGATGTCCACGTCGCCGCCGGAGATCGCGATGGTCGCGGCCTCCAGGCCCTCGACCGACTTCTCGATCGTCAGCGAGCCGTCCGTGATCGCGATGTCGGTGAACGCCTGCGCGCCGTCGTCGCCCGCCTCGACGGTGACGTCTCCGCCGGTGAGGGCGACGTACCCGGCCGTGGCGTCGTCGTCGGCGTCGGACTTCAGCCCGTCGCCGCCGGCCTGGACGTCGATCGTGCCGCCGGAGACGACGAGGTAGTCCTTGCCGCGGATCGCGTCGTCGGCCGCGGTGACGGAGATGTCCCCGCCCGCGACGACGAGGCCGTCCTTGCCGGTGATGCCGTCGTTCGCGTTGCCCACGACCTCCAGCGCGCCGGTGCCGGAGACCGCCAGGTCCGCGGTGGAGTACAGGGCGGCGTTGGCCGCGTTGTCCGACGTCGTGTCGGCGTACTCGGCCGCGTCCTCGAGCCGGTTGGTGGAGCCGTCGGCGAGGACGACGGACACCTGGTCGGCGTCCCGCACATCGATCGCGGCGCCGGTGGAGCTGGTGATCTCCGCGCCGTCGAGCACGAGGCGCACCACGCCGTCGGCCGACGCGTCGACCACGACCTGGCCGTCGTCGAGCGTGCCGGAGACCCGGTAGGTGCCCGGCTGCGTGATCGTGACGGTCGAGCCGTCCACGGTGACGCCGTCGCCCGACGCGCTCGCGGTGTCGCCGTCGAGCGCGACCGCGACCTCGTCGGCCGTGTCCCAGGTCTGGTCGGCGAGCGCCGCGGTCTCCTCGGACGACAGGTTCGCGGCGAGGACGTCCTGTGCGGACCGACCGGAGTTGTCCGTCGCGGCGATCTCGGCCGCCGAGGTGTCGGAGCTGCCGGTCGAGGCCGAGCCGGCGGAGTCGGCGCCGCACGCCGCGAGGGCGCCGGCGGCGAGCGTGCCGGCGGCCGCGAGCGCGACGGTGCGGGTCCAGAGCTTGGTCGGGCGGGGGATGCGCATGGTGGGTCCTCTCGGGGGTGTGCGAGGTCGGGGTCAGGCGACGCCCAGCCGCTCGCGCCGCAGGCGGCGCCAGGGGTGGTCGGGCAGGTCGGGCCGCAGGGTGGCGAGCCCGGTCGCGTACTTGGAGATGCGGTCGGGGCGGTGGCCGGCGCGCCACAGGGCGCGGTCGGCGGACGACGGCGCGGTGCCGGCCTTGGTCTCGACGACCACGAGGTCGCCGACGTCGGCCGTGCGGACGTCGTCCGGTGCGCCGGGGCCGTCGAGGTGCCAGCGCAACCCGGTGTCGAGGGTCAGGCGGGCGTCGGGCAGCAGCACGGTGGTGCGGCGGTACACGGAGCGCAGCACGGGGGCGAGGTCCGCCGACGGGGGAGCGTCGAGGCGCGCCGCGGCGAGCCGGTCGTCCACGAACTCCAGCCCGGCGCCCTCCAGCGGGGCGGCGAGCTCCCACGGGCACCGCTCCTTGACGGTGACGCCGCGGGCGGCGCGCGTCTTGACCTCGAGGAACGTCGTGTTCCCCGTGTCGACGTAGGTGCGGGTGCGGACCTTGAACCGGCGCCGCCGGCGGCGCGCGGCCTGCCGGAACGTGAGCAGGTCGGCCGTGTCGTAGTAGGTGGACGCGTACGTGAAGGAGCGGTCGCCGCCGATCTCCAGCACGCGGGGCGCGTCGTGCGCGGAGCCGGCGGTGAGCGCCGCGAGCATGGCCGCGACCTCCGCGGGTGTGAGCACGTACTTGCGGTCCACGCGGGTCTGCAGGGCGGCGGTGGCGTCGAGCTCCTCGAGCGTCACGGGCTCGCCGGCGGCGAGGCCGTGCGCGACGACGGCGTCCGCCGTCGCTCCGGCGACGTCCGCCGGGGCGCTCATCGCGTCACCGCCAGGTGGTCGTGCGCGCCGGTCGGGGAGGGGGCGGGCCGGCTCCCGGCGCGGGGCAGCTCGTAGCGGACCTCGACGCGCGTCGTGTCGTTGGCGAGGTCGATCGACTGCACGCTCACCGAGTGCACGCGGGCGCCGAGCAGGGCCTCCAGGTGCGCGGTCAGCTCGTCCCGGTCGACGACGGCGCGGTCGAGGACGATCGTCTGCGCGGCGTGCCGGGCCAGGAGCCGCGGGTGGTCGGCCACGGCCATCACGACCAGGATCAGCGCGGAGCCCGCGACGCCCAGCCAGCCGACCGACGTGCCCAGGCCGCCGAGCAGGCCCAGCGCGAGCGCCGCGAAGTAGTACGCGACCTCGCGCTGCGACAGCTCGTCGGACCGCAGCCGGATGATCGACAGCACGCCGAACAGCCCCAGGCCCAGGCCGGCGGCGATCGTGCTCGACGAGAGCACCGCGGACACCGCCAGCACGCCGACGTTGACGCCCAGGTACGCGACGACGAGGTCGCGGCGGCGATGCCGGGGGAAGTAGAGCGCGAAGGTCAGGACCGACACGGCGACGAGGTCGATGGCGTACAGGGCGACGGGAGGCATGCGTGCTCCGGGGGTCGTGAGGGACCGTTCACGGTCCGTTGGTGGGGACGTCACCCAGTGGACACCGTCGGCTCCGGCACCCACTGAGGGGAGCCTGAGAATCCACTGCGAGCGATGGGACGCGGCTGGGAGGCGGCGCCCGCGTGCGTGCATCGGGCCTGGTGGCGAGCATCAGGTCGTGAGGACGTTCGGGTGGGGGCGACGAGGCGCCGCGGCGGCGGCCTCGCTCGCCGTCGCCCTCGGGTGCGCGGGGTGCGTCGCGAGCCGGCAGGAGCCGGGCCAGGCGACGGCGGCCGTCGCGGACGCGGCCGCCGAGGCGGCCTCCGCCGGCGAGACCGCGCGGATCACGGTCGGGCTGCTCGACGAGGGCCGGCTCACCGGGCCCGTCGCCGACACCGCCCTGCTGGACCAGCTGCGCGCCCTCGACGAGGCGGAGACGGCGCTGACCACCCTCGTGCCGCCGGACGCGGCGTCGGCGGCCCACCGGGCCGCGGGGCTGGCAGCCGTCGGCGACGTGTCGGACGCCGTCGTCGCCGCGCGCTCCTGGGTGGCCGCGCGGTCCGGCGGGGACCTCGCGGGCGCCGCGGGCGTCCCCTCGTCCGCGGACGCGCTCCTGGCCGACCTGGCGGACGCCACCGGCGCGGCCGAGGACGCCCTCGCCGGGGCGGGCGGCCCATGAGCAGGCTGCTCGCCCTGGCGCTCGGCATCCTCACCGCGATCGGCGGTTTCGTCGACATCGGCGACCTGGTGACCAACGCGGTCGTCGGCTCGCGGTTCGGCATGTCGCTGGCCTGGGTGGTGGTGCTCGGCGTCGTCGGGATCTGCCTGTTCGCGAACATGTCCGGCCGCGTCGCGGCGGTGAGCGGCCGCGCCACGTTCGAGGTCATCCGCGAGCGCCTGGGGCCGCGGGCGGCGGGCGCGAACCTGCTGGCGTCGTTCGCGATCAACCTGCTCACGCTCACCGCGGAGATCGGGGGCATCGCCCTCGCGCTGCACCTGGCGAGCAGCGTGGAGCCGCGGCTGTGGGTCCCGGTCGCGGCGCTCGCGGTCTGGCTGGTGCTGTGGCGCGTGAAGTTCCAGGTCCTGGAGAACGTGGCCGGGCTGCTGGGGCTCCTGCTCGTCGGCTTCGCGGTGGCCCTGTTCCTGCTCGGGCCGGACTGGGGCGAGCTGCTGCGCCAGGCGGTGCCGCCGTCGCCGCCCGGCGCCGAGTCGCCGGCGTCGTACTGGTACTACGCGGTCGCGCTGTTCGGCGCGGCGATGACGCCGTACGAGGTGTTCTTCTTCTCCTCCGGCGCGGTCGAGGAGCGGTGGACGGCGAAGGACCTGTCGACCAACCGGTTCAACGTCATGGTCGGGTTCCCTCTGGGCGGCCTGCTGTCGCTGTCCATCGCCGCGTGCGCGGCCGTCGTGCTGCTGCCGGCCGGCATCGAGGTCACCGCGCTCTCGCAGATCGTGCTGCCCGTGGCGCAGGCCGGCGGGGTGCTGCTGCTCGCCGTCGTCCTCGTCGGCATCGTGGCCGCGACGTTCGGCGCCGCGCTCGAGACCGCCCTCTCCAGCGGCTACACGCTGGCGCAGTACCTGGGGTGGTCGTGGGGCAAGTTCCGCCGCCCGGCCCGGGCCGCGCGCTTCCACCTCACGATGATCGTGGCGCTGCTGCTCGCGGTCGGGATCCTCATGACCAGCGTCGACCCGGTGGCCGTGACGGAGATGTCGGTGGTGTTCTCCGCCGTCGCGCTGCCGCTGACGTACGTCCCGATCCTCGTGGTCGCCAACGACCCCGGCTACATGGGCAGGCACGTCAACGGGCGGGTGGTGAACGCCCTGGGCACGGTGTTCCTGGTGATCGTGGTCGTCGCCGCGGTCGCGGCGGTCCCCCTGATGATCGCGACGGGAGCGGGGTCATGACCGAGCGGATCGTGGACGCCCGCCTGCACCTGCTGAGCCGGCAGGTCCTCGACGCGGACGGAGAGCCCGTCCGGACGGTGGACGACCTGGAGCTGGCCGGGCCGGACGGCGGCGAGGTCGAGGTGGGTCGGGAGGCGCACGTGTCCGCCATCCTCGTCGGCCCGCTCCTGGCGACGCGGCTCTTCGGCGGCCGGGTGCCCTCCTCGCGGATGCCGCGCATCGCGTGGGAGGACGTCGGCCACGTGGGGACGGCGGTCGAGCTCACGGTGCCCTCCGACCGGCTCGACGCCGACTGGGTGGAGCACTGGCTCCGCGAGCGGCTGGTCGGGCGCATCCCCGGCGGCCGCCACGACCCGGAGGCCGGCGGATGAACGTGGGCGACCTGCTCGACGCGCCCGTCCTCGACCACGACGGCGCCCCGCTCGGGGTGGTCGTCGACGTGCGCCTCGCGCTGGAGGTCGTCGACGAGCCGGAGGGCGCCCCGGGCGAGGGGGAGGATCGCGAGGAGGCGGAGCACGACGCCCCGCTGAGCGCGCAGGCCCGGCGTGACGCCGTCGGCCGGGCGCGGGTGGTGGGGCTGCTGGTGGGGCCCCGCGGCGCGGGCTCGTTCCACGGCTACGAGCGGACCGACGTGCGGTCGCCGTGGCCGGTCCCGCAGCTCGTGCGCCGCCGCCACCGCGGTACGTTCCTCGTGCGGTGGGAGGACGTCGAGGCGCTCGACGGCACGGAGGACGGCGGGAGCGTGCGCCTCGTCCAGGGGTACGAGCAGCTCCCGCCGGACCTCGGATGACGGGTGCCGGGACGGCGCGCCCGCGGGTCGTGGCCGTCGTGCACCGTGCCTGGGTGCTGCACCCGCGGTGGTCCCTCGCGGTGCGGGGCGCGGTGGCGGCCGGGCTGGCGTGGGCGGTCGCCGTGCTGGCGCCGGCGCCGTTCTCCGAGTACCCGTTCTACGCACCGCTAGGAGCCGTGGTCGCCACGACGGCGACCCCGGTCAGGTCCCTGCGCGAGTCGCTGCAGACGGTGGGGGCGCTGCTCCTCGGGGCGCTGATCGCGCTGGTCGCCGACGTCGTGCTCGCGCCGAGCGTCCTCGCCGTCGCGCTCGTGGTGGGCGTCGCCCTCCTGTGCGCCGGATGGCGCGTGCTCGGCAGTGCCGGGGTGTGGGTCGCGAACTCCGCGATCTTCGTGCTGGTCCTCGGCCAGGGCGAGGACGCGAGCTACGTGGCCGCGTTCGCCGGGCTGATCCTCGTCGGGGCCCTGATCGGCACGGGCGTCAACCTCCTGCTCCCCTCGCTTCCGCTGGCGCCGTCCGACGTGGCGCTGGATGCCCTGCGTGACGCTCTCACGGACCAGCTCGACGCCCTCGCCGACGGGCTCGAGCACGAGGGAGCGCTCGACGCCGACGAGTGGGAGCGTCGGCGGGAGGCATTGTTCCCGACCATCGAGCGCGCCCGGCGGGCGGTCGACGTCGCGCGGGAGTCGTCCCGGGGGAACATGCGGGCGCACCGCCACAGCGCCTGGGCGTCGTCCCAGGGGAGGCGGGCGCGGACGCTCGGCACCGCCGCGGGCGTCGTCGACGAGGTGGTGCGCCTGCTGGTGGACTGGGAGGCCGCCGGCCGCGACGACGTCGCGCTGGGGCCGCCGCTGCGTCCCGTGGTGGCCCGTGCGCTGCGGGCCCTGGCCGCGGCCCTCCAGGACCCGACGGAGGGTGACGAGGCCGCGGGCCGGTTCGCCGCCGCGGTCGACGACCTGCGGGCCGAGGTGCGGGACTCGCGCGACCGGTCCGGCGACGACCACCTCGTCGCGGGGGCGCTCGTCGTCGTGCTGGGGCGGGCGGTGGAGGCCGTGGCGGGGTGACCACCGGGGAGAAGTGGGCGGGGCGGGCCCCCGCGGTCTCGCCGGTCCGGGAGGGAACCGGGTGCCGCGCTGCTGGACATCCGGTCCGCGGCCCCGCGGAGCGGTGGTCGCACCGACATCGTCACCAGGGACGGAGATGGTCGCCACCGCGGCGGACCGGGGCGCCGCCTCGCTGCCCCCCCTGTCGCCCGGCAGACGAAAGGGGCTACGGTCGGTCGGAGTCATGAGGCGGCTCGGCTGGGCGGCGGACGCCCGCAGCGGGAGGGACACCACCATGACCGACAGCAGGAAGTGGGACATCGAAGGCACGCTCGCCCTCGGCGCGAGCCACCCCGTCGGGCGCTATCGCCACGACCTCGCGACGGGCCGCTGGTGGTGGTCGGACGAGACGTATCGCATCCACGGCTTCGAGCCGGGGGAGGTCGTGCCGACCACCGAGCTCATCCTGGCGCACAAGCACCCCGACGACAGGGACCGTGTGAGCCAGGTGCTCCGTCGCGCCTGCGTGACGGGCGAGCCGTTCAGCAGCGTGCACCGCATCATGGACGCCCACGGCGACGAGCGGACCCTCGCCGTCGTCGGGGAGGGGCGCACCGACGAGGCGGGCGCCGTGTGCGAGCTCGTCGGGTTCTTCACCGACGTCACCCCCGCCGTCGCGCGGATCGCCGACGCGCGCGCGACGTCCAGCATCCGGGCCTCCGCCGCGAGCCGCGCCGCGATCGAGCAGGCCAAGGCGATCGTCATGTGCGCCGTCCGCACGGACATGGAGGGGGCGTTCGACTGGCTGCGGGAGGCGTCGAACCACTCGAACGTGCCGCTGCGCGACCTCTCCGCCCGGATCGTGGCGCTCGCCTCGGCCGGCAACGGGGACATGCGCGTCGTCGCGGAGGCACTGGCCGACCTGCTCGTGCCCCGGTCGGAGTCGCCGACCGCTCCGCGGTAGCCGCCGGGTCAGGCGGCGCCGGGAACGTGCCGCGGCTCGCGCATCGCCTGCGCGACGTGCCCCCCGAGGAAGCCCCCGGCGCCCACCGCGCCCATGCCCGCCAGGCTCAGCAGCGTGCCCAGCCCGGTGCGCCCCGCCCGCCGTGCGCGCCACGAGGCGAACGCCAGGAGGGTGCCGGCGCCCGTGCACGAGGCGTGGACGGCGGCCACGCGCCGGGCGGGCGCGCTGAGCGCCCGGTAGTCGGCGAGTCCCGTGAGAGCTGTCGGCGGCGCCGCCAGCAGACCCAGGCCCACCAGCCGCCGGGCGGCGTCGGCGTGGCCCTGCGGGCGGGTGAGGTCGAGCGCGACCGCGCTCGTCCACAGGCCGATCGGCAGGTCGGTGAGCACGGCGTGCACGGGGTGGCCGACGGACCTGCCGCGCAGCTCGTCGCGCACGCGGCTCGGGCCCGGCACGACGGTGCGCGAGATCCGCTCGTACAGGCCCGCCAGCGGGTCGAGCCCGGGGGAGCGCTCCAGCGCCTCGGCGAGGCGCGGCAGGGGTCGGTCGGCGGACGGTGTGGAGTGGTGGGCGGGCATCGTGCCTCCTCGTGACGCCCTCGGACGTCGCGGCATCGGCCGGGCGCCCGGACTCGACGCCACCCGACGACCGTAGGACGCCCGCCGTCAGCTCGCCGCGGCGGGCGGGCGGTGGTGAGCGGTGGACGACTCCCGTCCGCGGGGCTAGCGTGAGGAACCGGCGTCAGGAAGCGGCACCATCCCTCCTTCTTCATCCGGAGGTCATGATGACGACCACCCCTCCCGTCGACTCCGACCACCCCACCGCGGAGCAGGCCGTCGAGGCGCTCGCGGTCGGGACGAACCTCCTGACCGGCAGCTACCGGGCCGACCTGGCCTCGGGGCGCTGGTGGTGGTCCGACGAGGTCGACGCGATGCTCGGGCACAAGCCCGGCGAGCTCGAGCCCGGCGCGGCGACGCTGGACGGCCGCCTGCACCCGGACGAGCGCGAGCGCGCGGTGCGCGGCGCCGTCCGCACGCTGGCCCTGGGCGGCCCGGTCACGACCGCCCGCCGCGTCGTCGACGCCCACGGCCGGACCCGCACGCTGCTCTTCACGGCCCAGTCCCGCCGGAGCCGCGACGGCGGAGCGTCCGAGGTGGCCGGGTACGTCGTCGACGTGACCCCGGTGCAGCGCGAGGCCGTGCAGCGGGACGTGCGGCGCGCGCTCGACAGCGCGTTCGTCTCCGCCGCGTCCATCGAGCGTGCCAAGGGCGTGCTCATGGCCGTGCACGGGGTGTCGGAGCAGCAGGCCGAGAGCCTGCTCACGGAGGCCGCCGGCGCGACGGGCGCGACCCTGCGGGAGGCGGCCACCCAGATGATGGCCCACCTGGCCGACGCGGACGGGTTCGGCCGTCGGGCGAAGGAAGGGGTGCGCGACGCCCTCGACACGGTGAAGCCGGCCAAGCGGCCCCACGTGCACGAGGCGCAGCTCGCGCGCCGTCGCGCCGCGTGAGGCCACCGCCGGACCGAGGACCGCACGACCGAGGACCGCACGACCGAGGAGGACCGTATGGCTGACGACCAGCAGTCGTTCCCCGCCCAGCAGCAGGACCCGCCGGGGCTGACGAGCGCGATGACCCCGACGCCCGACCACGGCGAGGAGAGCTACCGCGGCTCGGGCCGCATGGACGGCCTGCGGGCCCTGGTGACCGGCGGGGACTCGGGCATCGGCCGCGCCGTCGCGATCGCCTTCGCGCGCGAGGGCGCCGACGTCGCCATCGGCTACCTGCCCGAGGAGGAGGACGACGCGCAGGAGACGGCGCGCTGGGTCCGCGAGGCGGGCCGCGCCGTGGCCCTGCTGCCGGGCGACGTCACGGACGAGGCCACGGCGCGGTCGCTCCCCGACCGGGCGGCCGAGCAGCTCGGCGGCCTCGACGTCCTGGTGAACAACGCGGGGTTCCAGATGGCGCGGCGGGAGTCCGTCGAGGACATCACGACGGACGAGATGGACCGCGTGCTGAAGACGAACCTGTACGCCCTGCTGTGGATCACGCAGTCGGCGCTGAAGCACCTGGGCGAGGGGGCGAGCATCGTCAACAACTCGTCCATCCAGGCGTTCCAGCCCTCGACGTCGCTGCTCGACTACGCGTCGACCAAGGCCGCGATCAACAACCTCACGGTGAACCTGGCGGCCGAGCTGGGGCCGCGGGGGATCCGCGTGAACGCCGTCGCCCCGGGCCCGATCTGGACCCCGTTGCAGCCGGCCACCCAGCCCGAGGAGAAGGTGCAGAAGTTCGGGCAGGACACGCCGCTCGGTCGCGCCGGGCAGCCGGGCGAGGTCGCCCCGGCGTTCGTCTTCCTCTCCTCGCCGCGCGACGCGAGCTACGTCTCGGGCACCGTGCTCGGGGTGACGGGCGGCAAGCCGGTGTTCTGACCCCTCTCGGAACCACCCCTGACCTGGGCAGGGGCTGGCCACCGCCGGACGGTCACGATATTGTGCAGGAGCCCGAACAAACCCGTATCCGGGTGCGCCCGGAGGAAGCAACGAGGCTCCCGATGAGACACCGACCGTCCCCGCGCCGTCACGGCGCCCTCACGCTCGTCGCGGCGGCCGCCGTCGTCGGGCTCACCGCCGCCGGGGCGTCCGCCGCGCCCCGGCCCGCGACGCCGGCGCCCACGTCCAGCGGCGCGTCCGCGCACGACGCCGACGGCGTCAACGGCTACAAGACCCTCGGCTACTACCCGGCCTGGGGTACGGAGACCCACGACTTCGAGGTGGCGGACCTGGCGCGCACGGGCGCCGCGGCCGACCTCACGCACCTCACGTACGCGTTCGGGAACGTCACGTCGGACCTCGTGTGCGACATCACCGACGCCGAGGGGCCGGAGGGGCCCGAGGGCGACCCGCAGAACGACTACCTGCGGATCTTCGGCGCCGAGGACTCCGTGGACGGCGTCGCCGACTCCGCGGACCAGGCGCTCGCCGGCAACTTCAACCAGCTCCGCAAGCTCAAGGCGGCCTACCCCGGGCTCAAGGTCATGATCTCGCTGGGCGGGTGGACCTGGTCCGACCACTTCGCCGAGGCGACCCTGACGGCCGGGTCGCGCGAGCGCCTCGTCGACTCCTGCATCGACACCTACCTCGACGGCGACCTGCCGCAGGTGGGGGCGCAGGGCGGCGCGGGCGTCGCGGCCGGGATCTTCGACGGCTTCGACATCGACTGGGAGTGGCCCGCCGCCGACGGCGAGCACGCGCCCACGTACCCGGACGTCGAGAAGGAGAACTTCCTCGCGTTCATGGAGCTGTTCCGCGAGAAGCTCGACGAGCGCACCGCGACGACGGGCGACGACTACCTGCTGACCGGCTTCGCGCCCGCGGGCTGGGCGCCGCGCACGCAGGGCGGCTGGGACGACCCGCGCCTCGCCGCAGTCGTCGACTTCCTCAACGTGCAGGGCTACGACTACACCGGGCCGTGGGCCGCCACGCAGACGGGCCACCAGGGCAACCTGCACCCGTACAGCAACCCGGACGGGTCGTCGGCCAACTGGGGCCTCGCCGCCGACGGGCTGCTCGGCGCCTACCGCGCCGCCGGGTACGACGGCGACCAGCTGGTGCTCGGCATGGCCGCGTACGGGTACGGCTGGGAGGGCGTCGAGGACGCGACCCCGGGCGCCGCCGCGACCGGCTCCCTCGGGCAGAAGAACTACTCCCAGCTGCACGACCTCGGCCGCGAGTACTACGACGAGACCGCCGCCGCCGGCTACCGGTACGACGGCGACCAGTGGTGGAGCCTCGACACCCCGCGCTCCGTCACCACCAAGGCCGAGTGGCTCGCCGAGAACGGGTACGGCGGCGCCTACTTCTGGGACATCGCGGGCGACTACCGCAACCAGCTCGGGTCGGCGCTCGCCGGCACCCTCCGCGCCGCCACCCCCGGCCCGCAGGTCGTGGGCGAGGGCGCGGACCCCTGGTACGCCACCGGCGTCTACACGAAGGGCGACGTCGTCGCGCACGACGGCGTGGAGTACCGCGCGCAGTGGTGGACGCGGAACCAGGAGCCGGGCGACCCGCACGGGCCGTGGAAGGAGATCGGGCCCCGCGGCACCGTCCCCGCCCCCGCGGCCGCCGACTGCGCGCCCGCGTGGGACGCGGACACCGTCTACCGCAGGGGCGACGTCGTCTCCCGCGCCGGGGTCAACCACACCGCGCTCTGGTACGCCAAGGGCGAGCGGCCCGGTACCGACGTGAACGGCGCCTGGGACGCGGGCGCGCCCTGCGCCTGACGGACCGGCGCGGCACGACGACGCCCGCACCCGGGGGCCGGGTGCGGGCGTCGTCCGTCGTCGTCGCGGTGTCAGCCCTTGACCGGGTCGAGCTGCAGGTAGTCGAGGTTCCAGTTCTGGTAGGCGTCCTCGGGCAGGCTGACGCGCACGGTGTGCGTGCCCTTCGTGAGGCGCTGCACCACGCCGCCGGCCTGGAGCTCCTGCTTGGTGTGGCTGGTCGTGGACCGCACGGCCACCTGCTCGCTCTCCGCGCCGCCGTCGAACGACACCGTGTACGCGCCGGCGGGCGTGTACGGGGAGGAGACCCGCGCGGACAGCTCGTAGGTCCCGGTACGCGGCACCTCGACCTCGTAGGCGAGCCACTCGCCGCCGCGCATCCACGAGACGCGCACGTTGCCGTCCGCGTCGGAGATGTCGACGTCGTCGCCGGGGCGCATGTCGAGCCCGCCGCGGTTACCGGCGTCGGCGTCGTGATAGGCGACGCCCTCGCCGCCGGGCGCGTAGTCCTCGCCCTGCACGCGGACGCTGCCGCGGGGGACGGGGTCGCCCTCGCCGGTGCGGAGCCAGCGCTCGAGCTTCTCCACGTCGTCCGTCTGGATCATCGACGCGCGGTACGTGGTGACGATCCGCTCCCAGCCGCGGCTCGGGTCGACCAGCGACGCCTCGTCGGTCAGGTGGTCGGCCAGGCCGTTCCACATCGAGTTGACCCACACCCGGGACTCCCCGGCCAGGCGGGCGAGGAACGGCGCCCGCACGACGGCGTCCTGCTCCGTGCCGAACACGACCTCGTACCCGACGGGCTGGTCGTCGCCGAACTCCTCGAACGACGCGAGGTTGTCGTCGCTGATCATGTGCAGGTAGAGGGCGCCCGGGTGGGCCTCGCGGAAGGCCTGCACCTCCGCGACCGGCGCGTCCGACTTGAACAGCCCGTTGCGGACCGTGCCCGTGTCGGCGAGGACGTCCCAGATCTCCTCGCGCGCCGGCCACCCCTTGTCGAGGTTGACGAGGCCCCGGTCGACGGCGACCTCCATCGCCTCCGCCAGCGTGGGGACCCGCTCGTCCGTGAGGGCCGTCTGGGCGCCGCCGAGGTGCTCCTTCAGCCGCAGCTCCCGGATCTCCGCGAGCGTGAACGACGAGACCTTGCCGGTGCCGTCCGTGGTGCGGTCCACCGTCTCGTCGTGCATGAGCACGGGCACGCCGTCGGACGTGAGGCGCACGTCGAGCTCGACGACCTCCGCCCCGTCGTCGAACGCCGCCTCGATGGCGGGCAGCGAGTTCTCCGGGGCGTCGCGCCACTGGCCGCGGTGCGCCGCGGTGAGGATCTTCGCCCTGGCGGAGTGGTCCAGCAGGTCGCGGTACGCGCGGTCGGCGGCGGTCCTCCCGCCGTGCCCCGGGCCGCCGTGCGCGAGGGCGGGGGAGGTGCTGGTCGCCGCCGCGGTGGCGGCGTCGGAGCCGGTGGTCGAGGTCGCGGCCGTCGTGCCGCCCACCGCCGCGGCAGCGGTGAGCGCGACGGCGAGCGCGGACGTGGCGGTGCGTCGTAAGCGTGGGGTGGCCATGCCCGCGACGCTAGGAGCGCCAGGCTGCCGGGCGTCGGACCCCCGAGCGACGGCTGGGTGAAGACTGGGCGAACGCCGTGGCCGCGGGACGATTTCGGGTCTGCCGCATCGTTGGGTATCCTCGGTGGGCCGGTCCGTCCGGCGAGGTAGCGTGTCCGAGCGGCCTAAGGAGCACGCCTCGAAAGCGTGTGTGGGTGAAAGTCCACCGTGGGTTCAAATCCCACCGCTACCGCCACCCGAAGGGCCCCACCCGCAGGATTCTGCGGCCGTGGGGTCCTTCGTCGTTCCCAGGTCACCGAAAACTCACCGGATTGCTTCCGGCACTGCGCCATGATGGCTGCATGAGGGGGATCGCATGAGTCTCGATCCCGACGACTCGCGACCGCCCTACCTCCATGTGGCGACGGCGCTCCGCGCTGCGCTCCTGACGCGCAAGATCGAGCCCGGGGACAAACTCCCTAGCCAGAACGAGCTGGCCGAGCGTTACGGCGTCTCCCGGATGACGATCCAGCAGGCGCTGCGTGTCCTCAAGGACGAGTCGCTCGTCGTCTCCCGCCAGGGGAGCGGTGTCTTCGCGCGCGAACGCACGGAGAAGCCGGTCGGCCTGCGGCCCCACATCGAGAAGGCGTTCGAGGCCGACGAGGTCAGCATCGACTTCCTCGGCTACACGGCCGAGACCCTGCACGGCGCGATTGCCGAACCGCTCGACAAGATTCGCGCGGGCCGGCTCACGCCGAAGTCGATCCGGATCCGGAATCTGGTCTCCGACATGACACGCCCCCTCGCGCTGCCCGTGGCGGTCGACGGCGTCGAGCGCGAATCGGCCGCTGCGCGTGCTCGCATGAACGACCTCAGCACCCGCTACATCGGCGGTGTCACCGACGCCGTGGAGGAGCTCGCGGACCTCGGCCTGGTCCCTGACGCCACGGTCGAGACCCGACGATTCACCGCCGCCCCGATGTTCAAGGCGTACGTCATCAACGGTGCCGACGCCTTCTTCGGCTACTACCCGGTCGTCAAGCACGACGTCCGAACAGCAGGCCGCCAGGTGTCCGTCTACGGCCCGATGGGCAAGGACACAGTCCTGTTCCACTGGACCGACGACGGCGACATCGAGGCCGTCGACACCCAGTTCGTCATCGAGACCCGCAACTGGTTCGACAGCGTCTGGAACACCATCGCCGTCGAGGACGCCCAGTGACCGACGCCCGCACTCTGCTCTGGTCCGCACGCGTCGTCCTACTCGACTTCGACGGCCCCGTGACCGCGCTCATGCCTGCCCCGCTCAACAGGCAGGCCGCCGACTCCGCACGTGCAGCCCTGGCCCGACCCGGCATCGAACCCGCCGAGGTGCGTGAGACCTCCGATCATCTTGCGATCATTCGCTGGACCGGCGCCCATGCCCCCGACGCGCTGCCCGCCGTCGAGGAAGTGTGCATCGAAGCCGAGCTCGAAGCCGCCCGCACGTCACAACCAACCCCGGGTGCGCATGAGCTGATCGGAGCGCTCTACGACGCCGGAGTGCCCATCGTCATCGTCACGAACAACGCAGCCGTTGCACGTACTTACGCCGAGCGCTTCGATCTTGCAGGCTGCATTCGCAGCGTGGTTGGACGTCCCGCGCACCAGCCAGAACTGATGAAGCCGAACCCGCCCTCCGTCGAGATCGCCCTGCAGATTGCAGGGGTCCCGCCCCCCGAAGCGGTGTTGATTGGCGACTCGGTATCGGATGTGGTCGTGGTTCAGACAGTGGGAGTTCGAGTGGTTGGCTACGCAAAGAACCCGTGTCGAGGACGGGAGCTAGCGAGAGCCGGAGCAGACGCCCTCGCGGAGACGATCAGCGACGTCGCCTCTTGAGATGACCACGAAACACGTCGTGCCGAGATGCCTCCTTCCTCGCAGGCCACGTCATCTCTGGGTGGCGGGCTAGCCAACCACGCAGCGCATCGAGCAGCCGCGCCGTCGACCGACGATCTGCTGGCCGCGTGACCGGCATCCGGGCGAGCGTGGATCTACGGAAGCCGGGTGAAAAACCTGTAGTCGTCGGTCTTTGACCCTCGCACACCTCCCTACGACGCGACGCAACGTTGCCCGCCCTGCTGAACTGAAGGCATGGCAACCAAGGTCCATCCAACGACCCAGACCGGCACGCGAGGCGAGCTCAAGGCAGCAGTCATCTTCGCGGACATCGGTTGGGCACCCCCGGTGAAGCTCAGCGAGGACATCGGCACCGACTTCATTACCTTCGCCCGCGATACGGCAGCGCCAGAGGACAAGGACGATGCTTGGGATCTAGGCGCTCCTGTCTGCCTCCAGATCAAGGGGAGCCCAAGTGAATATGCGACTCCCGATGCCATTCACAAAGGTGAATCTGGCTGGTGGTTCGCCGAGTCGGAGACGTACCACTTCGACCACTGGCTCTCCTTTGGCCTTCCCTACCTCTTGGTGTTAGTTGACGTGACCAACCAAGTTGCCTATTGGGTCGAGGTTAATGGGGACGCCATTGTCGCTACCGGAAAAGGGCGAAAAATCTTTGTACCCGCCAACCAGAAGGTTGACACGGACAACCTGGATGCCCTAAACAGGATCGCCGTCGCACGCCGCAAGCACACCCTCGAAGGTGCCGTATGGAACGGAAAGCTCAACGACCTTGGACCCGCTGACCGACTCCGAAATGCCCTTGTGCTTCCGCGTCTTGTTGCGCCACATCCCAATAAGTCGGTCAGCAAGCTAGCATTCGAAGAAGCGGCAGCGATGGTAGTGCGGAACCGCTACTCCGAACTTCGACGCCGCGGAAATAGGGGACAATGTCCCAAACCCGAGCAGTGGAAGAACCACAAAGACTGGGGCTGGCGTTTCGTCCACGCGCTGTACGAACTGGTGACTCAGGGGAGCGCAAGCAAGTTCGCGCAGCTCGAAAGCGAGGCTCGTCACCGTTTTGAACGGGACGCTTGCCTCGTTGTTCAAGGCTGCGCCGAGTATGCCAGCGGTAACGTTGCTGGAGCGCTGGCTCCTCTACTACCTAGCAGATCGACTAAACCTGCCGACCGCGGCTGGCTTTATGTCCACAGGGCCGCGTTCCTTCTTGAGCTTGACAAGCCGGATGAGGCCGCTGAAGCTGCGAAGAAGGCCCTCGTCGCAATAAAGGCCCTCGATGGCGACCTTTCAGTCAGTGTGATCCGAGGCGGCGCAGCAGAAGTACTGTATGCCGTCGCCGACTTCGGAGTCGGTGACATCGAAGCTACCGTCACCGCGCAGGACAATGCCGGAACATGGTGGCGCACTCAAGATGTGAGCTGGGCGCTGGAAAAGGATCTCAAGCTCCGGTTCGAGGGTTGGACGGACAACGGAAGTATTCACTTCCTCAACAGCTCCGCCCAAGCCGACCTTTCGGTAGCTGGTTGGAGCGCGGCGTTTAGTGGTTCCTGGGGCTCCTGGCGTCACCTGGCCACCTTGAAGGCCCAACTCACACTCACTTCGACGAACGACGTCGTTCTCCTTGGTGCCGCACTATCCGATCTTGTCCTCATAGGGGAGAAGAAGATCGCGAAGGACGCGGCGAGAAAGATTTGGATGGAAGGTCCCATTGAATCGTTGAATTCACTCGTGAACACGTATGCTTACCGAGCATGGTCGCGGCGTGACGAAGGCGCCGTAATGGCCGTCTTCTCGCAAGCCGGTGACCTACTCAAATCGGAGGCCGCGGACTATGTCGTGCAACGCATCATCGATTTAATCAACACTGATGGGTCGGTGCGGGTTCGCGGCAACGCTTGGAGCTTTCGCTGGAATGAGGTGGATGGCGCACTTCGACGCGTTCTCCGAGCCGCATCTCCAACGTCGCACGAAAGGGTGGCGGAATTTCTTGCGGCCGAGTTCGCCACTTGCGATGAAAGTGTCGCCATCCCTGTTGTCCGTATTGCGAACGAACTCGCGGTGACACAACTTGACCTCACCTGCGTCAACCAACTCCTGGAAGCTGCCACGGTCCGCGGTGACCGCTACGCAATCCACTTGCTCGAGGTCCTTGCTCCGGTGATCCCTGCCGCCGTCTCTGAACTAAGAGCTCGTGCGGAGGCCGGCAATGTGAACGCAATTCGTTCCCTCCTTGTCGCCGGGTCGACGGATCGAAATGACTTCATCATATTCGGTCGGCGTGCCGCGCGGACCGTGCGGACCATGGTGCAAGATGTGGTTGGCGAGGGTGGCACCAGAAAGATGACCGACCACTCTAGCGATCAGCTCGACGATCTCACGCTCGCGGCTTTGAATACCAACGACACCAAGCTTTGGAAGCAGGTCACCGATGCTCTCGAAGCTTGCGTGATTGAGGAAACGCAGCAACAGCGGACTATTCGAAGGCTGGGCGAGCAATTTCAGAACCTTCCCCGACATGTTCAGCGAAAGCTTAGGAGCCTCGTGCCGAGCATTCACGGCACGTCCTTCGGCGTCGGATTCGGTTCCAGTCGCAACGAGTACGCTGCCTCGGTAACTCAGTTGCGCATTGCGGCGGGCACGGTGCCCGATTTTGAAATCGAGGCACTGCTGCTGGCTGAGCGTCGGAGTGACCCCGTTGGCTTTGTGAGGAATCTTGGGGCGTGGAACTCGGCGAGAAAGTTGCCGCTCCTCGCGACTGCAATCGTCGACGATAATCCTAGGGTCCGAGAACATGCCGGCTACAACATCATTAAGCATGCCCGCACATTCCCGGATGACCGCGACCGAGCATTCGCGATCATCCGAAGTGCTCATGCACTGGAGAACGGTGGCGCTCTTGCCGATGGTATCGCCCAAGGGCTTTCGGTATTTCCAGACGAAGGCTTAGCCGACGTGGAGGCCGACCTGCGATCCCACCCATCGGCGGTAATACGAGGGCGGTTTCTTCACGATCACTAGTACGGGTGGCGCGATCTGATGCAATGAAATCGCGAGGTGTGAGGACTCTGGACGTTGGCTGGTTCTGCACACCGGTGATGTCTCGTACCCTGGCGGGAATTGTTCGTGAGGACTTTCCTCACTGCCTCAAGCGCGCGGCTTCGCCGCGCGGGCGTTCGGTCGGGCGGGGCCCGCGCCGCGGGGCCCCGCGCTCCGCTCGCAAGCTCGCTTCGCGCACCCCACGACGCACCCACCCGACCGACCACCCACTCGCACAACGAACAGGGCCCCGAGTTTCCCCGGATCCGGCCTCCATGTCATGACCGGCTAAGGCCTCGCTAGTACTACAGCCGTAAATCGTGACCGTGACCTGCGGCTGGAGATCGGGATGGTCGCCCACGCTCGGCGCCATGCGTCTGCCAGGATTGGATCATGGAAGACGCCCACGGCCGCCCGGCTCGGCGGCCAGGCACACCGCTGACACCGCACGAGACCGCTCTGCTGGAGCTGATCTGCGCAGGAACCTGGCGAGGGGCCGATGAAGCCAGGGCCCAGCTCGTACATGCGCGTTGGGGCGGCAAGGACCACAGCGGCGATGCGTGCTTCCTCATTGACGTCCCTGCCCGGGTAGATACTCCGAGGATCCCATCGCACGCAGGCGGCCCGATCGCCACCCTCGACGTCACTGACGGGGACAAGCCATTTGGCCTGCTCGAGCTGTGGGTCGAGGACGGCCGGCTCCACTCGCTGGATTACAGCATCTTCAGCGACACGGCTGGCGAGGGACTTCCCGAGCTTCACCAGATCGACGGGACCATTGCCAGCGGCGGCACGGAGTAGAGCATGTGAGCCCGACGGCTGTGATCGGTGAGCCGATACCCGTTCGACCATCACGATCTTCGGCTGTAGTACTAGTCCCGCAACCACGGTCGGGCACCTGCACCGCCTGACCGTCCGGCCCCGCACCGACAGCCGAGCATCCGGCCGTCTCCACCCCGCATCAAGGGCGCCTGCGGCGTCGCTCCGCGATGGCCTGCGGCCACCCTTGACACGGGTCTCCGACGACCTCTTGTGCTCCGCTATCGGCACGGCGCCTCCGAGTGTCCCCACCGGCCAAAGTGCCGAGAGGTCGCCGGATTGCTTCCGTTTTGGACGGCGGATCGGTGCCGGCAGGTGCAACCCGATCCAACGGACGAAGCCATAAAACACCAGGTCAGATGCCAGAACGACCCGGACGAGCAGGGTGGGCCAACGCGCCGTTTTCAAGCCCACCGCTACCGCCACCCGAAGGGCCCCACCCGCAGCACGCGGACGTGGGGCCCTTCGTCGTCCCCTACGCCGTTCTCATCGTCAGGTGCGCCGCCGCCCGGCGCGCCCGTTGCTCGTGACCGGCTTGCCTACAGCGGCCTGTTGCGGGCGTTCTGCTCGAGGGAACCGGGTCTTCCAGCCACCCGCGCGGTCAGTTCAGTCGCGCCGGGCGGTCCAGGACTTCCACGTAGCGGATCACGTCGTCGACGACGTCGACGATCAGCATTTCCGGCCACGGCGGCTCCAGCCAAAGGTTCCGGAGCCCGGGCCCCCACGGACCGTCAGGAGCGGGGCCGGTGAAGAAGCTCTGGCAGAGGTCGTCGCCACAGTCGCATCGCTCGGCGACCTCAAGGTCGCCCACGCTCGCCGCGAGCTCCTCCTCGCCCTCCGCGATCAATGCCGCCCGCAGCTCTTCGGCGAATACGGGCCACTGATGGGTAAGACGTTCCATCTCGGCTACCGTCCTCGGCGCTGACGATGCAGCCACCGGCCGATGTCGCGGACGACCTTGCCGAACTCGCGCGCCTTGATGATGTCGGCGCGCACCACGTCTCCGAGCCGGCTCCACGGGGTCCCGGGCAGGGGATCGCCGAGACGACGGATGTGCCGCGGCCGGGGCGACTCGTCATCAACCGACATGTCGAGATCGTAGTGCCGCGTTCCTGCGCTCCCCAGGCAGGGTCCTGCCTGGTGGCGAGACTATGCGGGACGAGAACAGCAGGAGCGCGCAGCGGCCCGAAACCTGCTCCCTAGGCGAAGGTCTTTATCGGCGAACTGGCGATCCTCAGCTCTCGCACAGCTGCGCGAGCTCCGACTTGAACTCCTCCGAGTCTCTGGTGAGGGTGCTCTGCCAGAGCGTGCCGTAGAAGGCGACGTCGGCATCGCGGCGGATGCCGAGCGACCAGACCTGCACGGGCGCGGTCTCGACGCCGGTCCGGTCGTTGACGCGGCTCTGGCCGCCGGCCGTGTACTCGTTCTCGGGACGGAACGGGTCGATGATCCACATCGAGGCCTCCCGGCCGGGCGGGATCGTCACGCGGTCGGACGTCTCGTCGTCCGGCGGTGCGCCGAGCAGCGGGTCGGACGGGAACGTGGCGTCGTACCTCGGGTCGTCGGGGACGGGGCTGAAGCGGTACGCCTCGGGCCTGGTGCTGATCACCTCGACAGGCCAACGGCCCTCGTTGCGCACGGTCTGGACGGCGACGGGCGTCTCGTCCTTCGCGTACACGGCCCAGAATTCCTCGTCCGGGTAGTCGCAGTCGTCCCCGTGCCCCACGCCCGACGACGCCGCCGAGCCCTGGGCCACGGCGGCGGTCCCCGAGACCGCCCACCACGCCACGAGGAGCGCCAGGACGGCGACGACCGCCAGGGCGATCCTCCCGCTCCGACGGCGGAAGCGGACCTTGAACTCGACCACGTCGTCGCTCACGAGCCAGAGAGTAGCGGCCTGCCGCTTCGCCGTCCCCGCGGCCACCGTCCGCACGATGACGAGTGCGTCCTCAACGTCCCAGGGCTCCTCGTGTGTCGGCGGTCTGCGCGTCGGGGGCAGGCTCGGTGGACGGGGCCGGACGCAGGTTTACTTCCCGGCCCCGCCGTCCGAGACTTGTCGGCCGGGGTCGGGCAGCCGACCCTGAAGGACCACTACCGAGGAGACCACCGACGATGGCAGCGCGACGCACGGACGGCTACGAGCTCGCGGGGGCGGACGCGGACGACCGCGGCGACCGTCTGCTGCGGGGGGCGGCGGTCGCGGGCCTGGCGCTGATCCAGGCGGGCGTGGCCGGCCTGTTCGTCAGCGCGTGGTGGCGGCACGTCCTCAACGTCCTCGACGCCCCGTCCGTGGGCGGGGTGGTGTGGCGGCTCCTGACGGCCGGGCTGTTCGTCTGGGTGCTCGTCGCGGAGATCGGCGCCCTTCGCCGTCCCCGCCGGTCGCCCGTACTGGTGATCTCGCTGGCGCTCGCAGCGATGGTCGGCGCCATCCTGCTGGAGACGCTCGCGCCGTTCTAGGCGTCGCCGCGCCAGCAGCATCGCGTGGCGGCACCCAGGACGGTGGTACGCAGGGCGTCGCGGCGTCGACGTAGCACCTGGCGTCAGTTCCGCGCCGTGAACCGTCAGTGGGAACGACGTCGGCGAGCGCGGCGGCGTCATTGCCGACACGTCTTCCACGCCACGTCGTTGCGCCGGTCCTGGCGGGAAAAAGGACCTGACGGGCCCGGGCGCCGCGACCGATCCTGGGGCCGTGCTCCCGACCATCGCCCCCGACACCACCGCCGCCGACGCGCGCGCCCTGCTCGAGTCGCACGGCTGGAGCCTGGTCGGGACGGGCGACTGGGCGTGGGTGCTCGCGTCCCCGGACGGCACGCTGGCGGCGCGGGTCACGCCGTTCGACCCGGCGTTCCGGCTCTTCGCGGACGCGTTCGCCGCGCGGCCGCACTCGTTCGTCGTGCGGATCGACGACGTCGTGCCGCTGCGGCACCGCGGCTACGTCGTCGTCATGGAGCGCCTGCACCCGGCGGACCGGGACCGGGCGCTGCGGCTCGTGCGGTCCCTCGGCGTCACCAGCGCCACCGACGCCCCGCCGCCCGACGACGTGCCCGCCGACCTCGCCGACCACCCCGACGTCGTCGACCTCCGCCGCCGCGTCGAGGACCTGCTCGCCGACGGCGCCCGGCGCTACCGGCTCTGGGGCGGCGCCGACATCCGGCCGGGCAACATCCTGCAGACCGGCGACGGCCGGCTGCGGCTCACCGACCCGGTCTTCGTGCACGGCCCGACGGTCGTCGAGTCGATCCGCGACGCCCGCGCGGAACGGCTCGCCGACTTCTCCCGCGCCGACCTCGAGGACTTCCTGCGCATCCCCGCCTTCGATCCCGGGCCGGGCACCGACGCGTTGCGCGCGGCCCTCGCGGACCTCGTGCTCCCGGAGGATCAGCGCCCGGAATCCTGCCGGCCGACGTCGTAGACGGCGTGCACGGCCGTCGTCGACGGCGTCACCGCCCGCTGCGTCAGGGAGTGCGTGCGGCCGCCGACGAACAGCGGCGTCCCGGACCCGAGGACGACGGGGGACAGGTGCAGCACGAGGACGTCGAGCAGCCCGGCGTCCAGCGCCGACCCGACGGTGAGCCCGCCGCCCATGAGCACGACGTCGCGGTCGTCGCCGGCCTCCGCGGACAGCTGGTGCGCGGCCGCGCGGGCCTGCGCCACGGCGTCGTGCAGCCCGGTCGTGACGAAGGTCCAGAACGCGAGCCGCGTGCGCGTGGGGGCGTGGTGCGTGACGACGAAGAACGGCGGCGTCCCCACCTCGCGCGCGCCGTAGCCCACCTCGTCGTTCCAGCCCTGCGGGCCGTCGACGACGTCGAACAGGTGCCGCCCGAGCACGACGGCGCCGCTGCGCTCGGTGGCGGTGCGGAGCTGCTCCCGGTCGACGGGGTCGTCGCTGAACGCCCAGGTGTGCAGGGCCTCGCCGCCGTCGCCCAGACCGTTCTCGGGACCCGGGTGGGGCCCGGTGACGTACCCGTCGAGGGAGATCGAGATGTCGCCCACCACTCTGGTCATGCAGGGTGGACCGCCCCGGCGGCGCGGAGTCATCGACCCGTGGTCGTCGAACCTCGGGATCAGCCGGCGGCGGCGAGGAACGTGTCGACCGCGCCGCGCGACCGCAGCCGGTGGAACGCCAGGTGCGCGTGGGCGGGGTCGGCCATCGCCGTGCCGTACCGCTCGGGGTAGCGCCCCACCTGGTCCCACGACCAGCGCACGATGCCGTCCCTGCGCCAGGGCGCGAGGACGTCGCGCCACCGCTGCCGGTTGCCGGTGCCCGGCCAGAGCTCCGTGCGGTCCACGGCGCGCGCCAGCGTGCGCCGGTACACCTGCGCCATGACGACCGGCCTCGGCGGGTCGAGCCAGACGACGGCGTCCGCCCGTGCCCAGATCTCCGCCTGCAGGGCGGAGTAGTTGCCGTCGATCACCCACGCGTCGCCGCCGATCTCGCGCCGGGCGTCTGCCAGGAACTCCTCGCGCGGACGGGGCGTCCAGTCCGGGCCCCAGAACAGCGCGTCCAGCTCCACGCGCCGCACGTTCAGCCGTGCCGCCAGCTCCCGGGCGAGGGTCGACTTGCCGGACCCTGCCGCACCGACCACCGACACCCTGCGCACCCGCGGCAACCTAGCAGGAGCAGGCGGTCGAACCAGGCCGGCTCAGGGCGTGATCTCGATCGAGGCGGACGGGTTCATCGGGCACTGCATGCTCGGGTCGATCTCGCACAGGGTCTTGGCGTTCTCGAGGTCCACCGAGATCTCGGCCGGCCCCGGCGGCATGTCCTCCGGCACGACGACGGTGGTCCGCGCGGCGCCGTCCTCGTCCGGGTCGACGACGACGAGGTCGGCCGAGTAGTAGTGGCTGCCGACGTCGTCGTTTCCCGTGCCGTCAACCAGCGACATGATCGAGATCTCGTACCGGGCGTGGTCCGGCAGCTCCGTGGAGCAGTCCAGGCCGCCGACCCCGTCGATCCGGACGTCCACCTCGTCGCCCGGGCCCACGCTCGTCGGCGTGACCACCGGGTCGCTCGCGTTGCAGTACGCGTTCTGCGGGAAGACCCCGCACCCGGACGACAACCCTGTCGTCGCGAGGAGGGCGACGACGCCCAGCGCGGTGCGGCGGGCGGGGCGGAGGAGCGGGGGCGACGTCGGTGTCGGCACGCGCCCAACGTAGTGGCTCGGGGCGCCCGTCGTCCCGAGTGCGGCCGCTTGCTAGGGTCGGCATCATCGGTCAAGGAACGGCCGGTGCAGTCGATCCGGTCGGAGGCGACCTTTGCCCGTAGACACCCTGGCAGCCGAGGCGCAGACGCTCGAGCCCCCGCGCCTGGTCGGTCAGTTCAGGCTCGAGCCGGCGTCGGACCGGTGGACCTGGACGGACGAGGTGTACGCCCTGCACGGGTTCGCCCCGCACGAGGTGGTGCCCACCACCGGGCTGGTGCTCTCCCACGTCCACGCGGAGGACCGCGAGCGCACCGGTGAGGCGCTCGCCGCGGCGATGCGCACGGGCGAGGCGTTCTCCGTCGTCCACCGGCTGCTCGACGCCCGCGGACGCGAGCTCACGATCGCCGTCGTCGGCCGCGGCGTGCGTGCCGAACAGGGTCCGGGCGCCTTCGCGCTCGAGGGGTACTTCGTCGACCTCACCGCCGTCGTCGCCGAGCGCGCCCACGCGCGCGCGACGGCCGACATCCGGGCGTCGGCCGAGAGCCGCGGGGTGATCGAGCAGGCGAAGGGCATGGTCGCCGTGCTCTACGACGTGGACCCCGCCACCGCGTTCCAGGTGATGCGCCGGACCTCCAACGACCACAACGTCCCGATCCGCGACCTCGCGCAGGCCATCGTCGCCGTCGCGCACCGCCAGGACCTGGACCGTCGCTCGGCGGTCCGCGGGCTGCTCGCGGCGCCCCGCACGGACTGAGGGCTCAGGCCTCGTCGGCGGTGTGCGACTGGACGGGCTCGTGCCCGTCCCCGGCGAGCGACAGCCGTCGGGCCACGACGTCGTCCGCCACGGCCTCGAGCGTCGTGCCCTGCACGAACGCGTGGGCGCGGAGCACCGCGAGCGCGTCCGGCGGCGACAGGCGCAGCTGGATGGAGACCATCCCCGTGGCCTGGTGCACCTGTGCCCGGGTGGACGACCCGTCCTCGTCGAGCTCGCCGAGGACGGCGGTGCCCACGGCGTCGGCGAGGAACTGCGCGTCCTCGAGGCTGCGGGCCAAGGCCCCCACCACGTAGAGCCCCAGCGCGCCGACGGGGACCCCGCCCACGCGCATCGGCACGGCGTACCAGGTGGCGTCCTCGACGTGCTCGTCCCCGGCGGCGAAGAGGGAGAAGACGTCGCCGGCCCCGGCGCTCGGGCGCAGCGGGGTGACCACGATCCGGTCCTCCGCGATCGCGGTGTGCCCGGGACCGTCGCCCAGCAGCTCCTGGATGCTGCTGAGCTCGGCCGACGCCCCTCCGGAGGTGGTGATCGTCAGCTGCTCGCCGGGCGGTGCGGCCACCGTCACGGTGCCGCCCTGCGCTCCCAGGACGTCGAAGCACGCGCGGCACAGCCGTGTCGCGGGGGTGAGCTCGGCGCCCTCGACCTCGGTCAGGGCGCGGGCGAGGAGTCCCAGAAGCTCGGAGGTGTTCACCGGGGGCTCCGTCCTGTCGCTCCGGACCCAGTGTCCCACCGTCGGCTCACGCACGTGTCGAGGCGTCGCGCGCGGACGGGCCGCCCCGCGGTGGCGCGGCGGTGCTGGCCTCGGGCGTCAGCGATCCGACCCGCCGATGACGTCGTCCTCGCCGCCGAGGACGAGGGACCGGACGACCGTGTCGGCCACCTCCCGCAGGGGGAGGTCACGCCCCTGCGATGCGGTCAGGAGCACCCGCCGGGCGTCGTCCTCGGTGCAGTCGTTCGCCGCCATCAGCACCCCGACGGCGCGCTCGACGGCGACGTCGTCGGCGATCTTCCGGTGGAGGGCGGCGACGGCCGCCCCGAGGTCGGCGAACTGGAGCTGGAGGCGCACCGCGTCCGCGGTCAGCAGGGCGTAGGCGGTGCAGGTCGAGACGAAGTCCGCGGGCCAGTCCCCGCCCGTGCGCGAGTACACGTTGAGCGCGACCTGGACCCCGGGCCCGACCACGGCCGGCGCGCCGAGCGCCTGCACGAACCCCGCCTCCTTCGCCGCCGTGGCCCAGGCCTCCCAGCGGGCGGGCGCCGTGGCGACGTCGGTGGTGAGGGCCTCCCGCACCCGCATCGCGTCGATGCAGGGCCCCGTGTCCGCGCGGGCCTCGGCCTGGTCGCAGCGCGCCGCGGCGCGGGAGCTGCTCCCCGCCTTGAGGGAGATGCCGTGCTCGCGGATCGACACGCTGACCTCGATACCGTGCCCGAGGACCAGCGCCGCGCGGGTGGCGCACTCGTCCAGGTACTGCGAGAGGGTCATGACAGGCACGGTACCCGGGAGTCGGGGGTGCCTGCGCCCCCGGCCGTGGGGCGGTCGGGGGCGCCGTTCGCCCGGGGTCAGCGACGCCCGGTGAGGCGGTCGACCTGGAAGAGCGTCGTGGTGCCCGACACCTCGTTCGCGACGGCGAGCAGCGGCCGGTGCGTGGGGGATCCGGAGGCGGGGACGAACGCCAGCCCCTCGGGGCCGAGGTCGCCGGCGCCGGCGAGCGCGGCGGTGGGGTCGGCCCCGTCCTCGATCGCGTCCTCGACGGACACGGAGTAGTCGCGGTTCGAGACGTAGGTGACGAACTCGGAGCGCTGCGGCCGCGTGACGTCGTAGACCATCACGCCGCCGGCGCGCTCCAGCCCCACGAACGCGTAGGTGCGGCCCGAGACCTCGCCGATCGCGAGGTTCTCCGGCTCGGGGCCCTTGTCGTCGCTGCGGCCGTCGCCCTTGGTCTCGGTGTGGTTGGTGTTGAACGCGTCGCCGAGGGCCCCGGCGGTCACCTGCTCGAACTGGTCGCCGGAGTCGAAGACGAGGTCGCCGTCCGTGGTCCACACGGAGAAGGACCGGCCGCCGAACGAGTAGAGCTGCTCGTAGCAAGAGCCGTCGGCGCGCAGCCCGGACGCGGTGGTGACGGTGAGGCGGCCCAGGTCGGCGTCGCCCCGCAGGCCGAACGCGGGGGAGTCGGCGCAGACCGGCGCGAGGCCGCCCTTGCCGAGGTCCTTGACCCGTGCGGGCTCGGCGTAGTCGCCCCACTCGCGGGCGTCGCCCTCGTTCGCGGTGACGAGGTAGGTCCGGCCGTGCGAGGTGTACGACGCGATCCCGTCGGGCATGTACAGCCCGTGGACCGGCACCTCGCGGATCGCGGCGACGCCGTCCTTGTCGGACGGGTCGATGCCCTGGCCGGGCACCGAGTGGTCCTTGCTGCCGAGCGACCACAGGTCGGTGGTGCGGGCGCTGCGCAGGTCCACCTCGGCGACGGCGTTCGCCTCCTGCAGCGCGACGTACGCGGTGCGGGAGTCCTTCGACACCGTCACGTACTCCGGCTCGAGGTTGCGCGACACGCGGTGCTCCAGCGACCCGTCCGGGCCGGCCACGTCCGGCCCGAAGACCCGCACCCCCTCGGGGAGCGCGTCGCCCTCGAAGGCGTGGAACGTCGCGGTGCGCACGGCCGACTGCTCGACCGCCGGCCCCTTCGTGCCCGACCCCTTGCCGGACACGCGGTCGGGGAGCGCGACGACGGACACGGTGCCCTCGGGGTCCACGCCGAAGTCGTCGGCGGGCTCGCCCTCGTTCGCGACGACGGCGCTGCGCCCGTCGGGCGTGATCGTCACCATGTCGGGCAGGGCGCCGACGCGCCACGCGCCGAGGGCCCGGCCGTCGCCGGCGGCGTCGAACAGCACGAGCCAGCCGTCGGAGACCTTGTCGGGGGACTCGACGGCGACCACGCCGAGGCCGTCGGGCCGGACGGCCACCGAGTTCGCGATCGCGCCGTCGGGCACGGTGGTGCCGTCGGCGGCCCGCACGCCCGTGGTCCGGAGCGCGAAGAGCTGGCGCGGCGCCGACGGCCGCGCGACGTCGAGCACGGTGACCTCGCCCGCCTGCGCGTCCACCGAGAACAGGCGCTGCGAGCGCGCGTGGTAGGCGACGATCTCCGCCGCCGAACGGTCGAAGACCCCCGTGGCGTACGAGCCGAGCGGCGAGAGGGCGATGCGGGCGTCGTCGGCGGACGTCGTCACCGGCTGCGCGACGACGCCCGCGCCGGGCTGCGTGTCGCGGTGGGCCGACGCGGTGAGCGCGAGGGGCACGGCCAGCGCGACGGCGAGGGTCGTCGCGCAGGCTCCGACGACGGCGCGCCGCCGGGGCCGGGGGGTGAGGTGGTCGGGCACCGGGGTGCGGGCGTTGCGCAAGGGGTCCTCCGTGGCGGGCCGGTGGCGCGCGCCTGCGCGCCCTCGGGGTGACCGTAGGGAGGACGGATGGCCGCCCGGGGAGGCCGCGGTGAACGCGCGCCGGCCTGCCGGTGAACGCCTGGCTCAGGCGGTCGCGTCGCCGGCGACGTCGCGCACGCCGTCGCGCCCGAGCTGCGCGATCCGCCAGACCGCGCCCCCGAGGAGCACGACGAGCGCGAGGTTGCGCAGCCCCTCGACGGCGATCATCGCGGGCTCGCCGGCGAGGAACTCCCCGTAGGCGACGGGGTAGACGATCTGCGTGCCGAGCGCGGCGAGCAAGGCCCCGACGGCGGGCGGTCCCCAGAGCCGGCGCGTGCCGGGGCCGGCCAGCGCGAGCGCGGCGGCCAGCGGCGGCCCGATCCACGCGACGAACTGGGGCGACCCCACCTTGTTGAACACGATGAGCGCGAGCAGCAGGGCGGCGGTGCTGAGCAGCAGGATGTCGCCGGCGTGGTCGGGGCGGCGGTGCGCCGTCCACCAGGTGAGGGCGGCGAGCAGGAGCACCACGAGGGGCAGCAGCCAGTCGAGGGCCGTGGCGACCTGCCGGGCGGCCTCGCCCTGCACCTCGTACGTGTAGATGACGTCGTTGTAGTCGATCCGCACGGTCGGGTCCCACAGGCGCGCCACGCTGAACCAGGTCGCGAACACGGACTCGGCCTGCAGCGTGCGGGCCTCCTGCTGGCCGAAGACGGAGAACGCGCGCTCGCCCGCGCCGCCCGCGAGGGCGAGCCCGACGACGACCACGCTGACGGCCGCCCCCGGCACGACGACGTGCCGCAGCAGGTCCCGCCAGCGCGCGCGGGTGGCGGCCAGGGCCACGACGACGGCGCCGGGCGCGATCTTGATCCACGCCCCGGCGGTGGCGACCGCCGTCGCGAGCGCCGGGCGGCGGGAGGCGACGACCAGCGCGACGAGGATGAGCGGCGCGACGACGCCGTCGAGCCGCCCCACGAAGATCGGGCCGAGCGCGACGAGGAACGCGAGCCACCACCAGGCGCCGAGCACGCCGCGCGGGGCGGACCGCACCAGCACGATCGTGGCGACGGCGTCGAGCGCCACGACCATCGCCGTCCAGACGATCTCGTACCCCAGGACGCCGTGCGACAGGAGGGCGGGCAGCGTGACCGGGACGAGCGCGCCGGCGGGGTACACCCAGTCGTAGTCGAGCACGGGCCACTGCCCGGTGGTGAGGCCGTGGCGGGCCCACCACTCGTACAGCGTCACGTCGCCGTAGATGGTGTTCCCCCAGGTGATCGCCTGGTTCACCACCCACGCGTGGACCGCGACGAAGCCGAGCGCCAGCAGCCACGGGGACCTCAGCACGGCGCCGAGGGGACCGGGGTCTCGCCGCGCGGAGGGCGGCTGCGTGGTGGGCACGACCGACATCGTGGCAGACCGGCCTCGGAGGCGGCCCCGGACGCAGGCGGGGATGCGAGATACGGTGATAGACGTCTAGAGTTTCGGACACCCGAAAACTGTCCGACCGAAGGAGTCCCGTGAGCCGACCGACGCCCGCCACCGCCCCGGCGCCGCCCGCGCCCGGCGCCGACGGCACCGGCGCGAGCGGTGCCCGCCACCGGGGCGCCCGCCCCGCCCGGATCGTGGCGCTGCTCGGCCCGGCGTTCGTCGCCGCCATCGCCTACGTGGACCCGGGGAACGTGGCCGCCAACCTCACCGCCGGTGCGCGGTTCGGCTACCTGCTGGTGTGGGTGCTGGTGGTCGCGAACGTCATGGCGGTGCTGGTGCAGTACCTGTCGGCCAAGCTCGGCGTGGTCACCGGCCGGTCGCTGCCCGAGGTGCTCGGCGAGCGGCTCTCCCGGCGCGGCCGCGTCGTCTACTGGGCGCAGGCCGAGGTGGTCGCGATGGCCACCGACGTCGCCGAGGTGATCGGCGGCGCCATCGCCCTGCACCTGCTGTTCGGCGTCCCGCTGGTGCTGGGCGGCCTCATCACCGGCGTCGTGTCCATGCTGGTGCTCACGGTCCAACAGCGGCGCGGGCAGCGCGTCTTCGAGTCGGTCGTGACGTCGATGCTCGTGGTGCTCACGGTCGGGTTCTGCGCGGGCCTGTTCTTCTCGCCGCCCGACCTGGGCGCCGTGCTCGGCGGGCTGGTGCCGCGCCTCGACGGCCCCGAGTCGGTGCTGCTGGCGGCGTCGATGCTCGGCGCCACGGTGATGCCGCACGCGATCTACCTGCACTCGTCTCTCGCGCGCGACCGGGTGCGGCACGACGCGCGCGTGCAGCGGCAGCACCTCCTCGCCGCCGGGGTGGCGGACGGCGACGACGAGCCCGCGCCGCCGTCGACCGCCACCGTGCGCCGCCTGCTCACCGCCACGCGCTGGGACGTGGTCGCGGCGCTCGTGCTCGCGGGCGGGGTCAACATCGCGATGCTGCTGCTCGCCGCCGCGAACCTCCCGGGCCGCACCGGCACCGACTCGATCGAGGGCGCGCACGCCGCGATCGAGTCGTCCCTCGGGCCGGCGGTGGCCATCCTCTTCGGCGTCGGCCTGCTGGCGTCCGGGCTCGCGTCCACGTCGGTCGGCGCCTACGCGGGGGCCGAGATCATGTCCGGGCTGCTCCGCGTCCGGGTCTCCTTGCTGGCCCGGCGCCTGGTCACCCTGGTGCCCGCCATCGTGCTGCTCGCCACGGGGGTGTCGCCCACGTGGCTGCTGGTCGTGAGCCAGGTGGTGCTGAGCTTCGGCATCCCGTTCGCGATGGTGCCGCTGGTGCGGATCACCCGCGACGCCGGTCTGCTGGGCGGTTTCCGCAACGGCGTCCTCACCCAGGTGGCCGCCTGGGCCGTGGCCGCCGTCATCGTGGCGCTCAACATCGCGCTCCTGTGGCTGACGTTCACCGGCTAGCGGCCGTCGAGGCCGGGGTCAGGGCGCCAGCGCGGCCTCGAGGCGGTCGACGAGCGCGGCCTGCGCGCTGACGACGACGCGGCGCGCGTCGTCGGGCCCGAACCAGGCGACGCGGTCGATCTCGGGCACCTCGATCCGCTTCCCGGAGCGCGGCGGCCACTCGATCTCGACGGTGTTGCTGCGGGCCGTGGCGAGGTCCGGCTGCGGGTCCGGCCACGGACGGGCCCACGCGACCACCCGCTTGCCGGACCTCTGCCGCACCTCGCCGAGGTCGACGTCGGGGGACGACGGCTCCGGGAGCGGCAGCCCGAGCTCCTCCGCCGCCTCGCGGAGCGCGGCCGCGTGCGGCTCCTCGTCCGGCTCGAGCTCGCCCTTGAGCACGGTCCACGCGCCCTCGTCCTTGCGCGCCCAGAACGGCCCGCCCATGTGCCCGAGCAGCACCTCGAGCCCGCCGTCGGGCGTGGTCCGGTAGAGCAGCAGCCCCGCGCTGGTCGTCGCCATCACCCCAGGATCGTCGACCGCGCGCCCTGAGACCGAGTATCGCTTGACCTGAGACGCCGTCGCGGGTCACCATGGGGGCAGGTCGGCGTCGCCACACCACCAGCCTCGTGGCGGCGCCGGCCCTCCTTCTCCGGGCCCGGAACGCCGGACCCCCGTGCAGAGAGAGGTCGTCGATGACCCGCACCGCCCCCGTCATGCCCGGCGTGACCGCCCCCGACTACGACGTCTCGCAGCCGCTGGACCTCGACTACGTGGGCGCCTTCGCCGGCGTCGCCCCCGAGGAGCGCGCGCACCAGCTCGCCGTCCGCGAGTTCGTCCAGGACGAGGTGCTCCCCGTCATCGACGGCTACTGGGAGCGCGCCGAGGTGCCGTTCGACCTCGTGAAGAAGCTCGCCGAGCGCGACTTCCTGCGCGACGGCGTCGACGTGCCCGGCCGCCCGTCCGTGTCGTTCATGGCCGAGGGCCTCGCCAGCATGGAGATGTCGCGCGGCGACGGCTCCGTCGCCACCATCTGCGGCGTCCAGGGCGGCCTCGCCCTGCGGTCGATCATCATGCACGGCTCGCCGGAGCAGATCGAGCAGTACGCCGAGCCGATGGCGCGCGGCGAGATCCTCGGCGCGTTCGCGCTCACCGAGCCCACGCACGGCTCGGACTCCGTCTCGCTCGAGACCACCGCCCGCAAGGAGACGCGCGACGGCGTCGAGGGCTACGTGCTCGACGGCGAGAAGAAGTGGATCGGCTTCGGCTCCTGCGGCGACATCACCGTCGTGTGGGCCCGTCTCGTCGGCGACGACGGCGACAACCAGGTGCACGGCTTCATCGTCCCGCAGGACGCCCCCGGCTACGCCGCCACCACGATCGAGGGCAAGGTCTCGCTGCGCGCCATCTGGCAGGCGCACATCGTGCTCGACGACGTGTTCGTCCCCGCGGACGCCGCGCTGCCCGGCGCGACGTCGTTCAAGGCGACCGCCGCCGTCCTCTTCGCGACCCGCCTCGCGGTGGCCTGGTCCGCCGTCGGGCACGCCGTCGCCTGCTACGAGGCCGCCGCCGCGTACTCGACGCAGCGCATCCAGTTCGGCCGCCCGCTGGCCAAGAACCAGATGGTGCAGGAGCGGCTCACCCGCATGCTCTCGCTGGTCACGCAGATGCAGCTGCTGGTCGCGCAGATCACGCGCCTCGCCGACGCCGGCACGCTGACCGGCGAGCAGGCGTCCCTCGCCAAGTACACGACGACGCGCCAGGCCCGCGAGGTCGCGTCGATCGCCCGCGACATGCTCGGCGGCAACGGCATCCTGCTCGCCAACCGGGTCGCGCGGCACTTCGCCGACCTCGAGGCGCTGCACACCTACGAGGGCACCGAGTCGATGCAGGCGCTCATCGTGGGCCGCGACATCACCGGGGTCTCCGCCTTCGCCTGAGCCCAGCACCCTCCGCACGACGGGGACCCGCGCAGCCGCGCGGGTCCCCGTCGTCGCGTGCGGGCTCGTTGACGTGGACGCGGCCGTCCGTGAGGGCGACGACTGAGGATCCGCGGCAGTTCGGTGCCGATGCGGCAGTTCGAACTGCCGCCCCGACACCAAACTGCCGCGCCGTCGGGGGTCAGGCGGCGATCGTCGACTCCGCCTCGGCCTGCTCGCGGCGGTGCACGCGCCACCAGACGAAGAACCCGGTCAGCGTGAAGGCGCCGTAGAACACGTACATGAGCGCGGTCGCGTAGTACTGCGCCGACCAGAGGAGCGGCACGCCCACGACGTCCACCGCCACCCAGACCAGCCAGAACTCCACCCAGCCCTTGGCCATGCCGTAGGTGGCGACGAGGGAGCCCATGAAGATCCAGGCGTCCGACCACACCGGCTCGTACGAGCCGAGCGCGCGGAACAGCGGCGTGAGCAGCAGGGTGCCGCCCACCATCACGACGACGATCCCGACGCGCTCCCGCCAGGAGGCCCAGTGCGGGTGCACCGCGGCGCCGCCGTCGGCGGGGATCCTGCCGTCGGCGCGCACCTCGAGGGCGGCGCGCTCGGTGCGCCGCCACTGCACCCAGCCATAGATCGACACGATCAGGAACATCACCTGGCGGCCGGCCTGGCCGAGCATGTCGGCGCGGCTGGAGTCGCCGAACCACGAGCCCATGAACACCGTGAACAGCAGCAGGTTGCCGACGATGCCGACGGGCCAGGCCCACACCTTGCGCCGCATGCCGCCCAGCGCCGACGCCAGGCCGAAGCCGTTGCCGACGATCTCGCGCCACGACATGTGCTGGTCACCGATGGTCAGCGTGGCGTTGAAGAACGCGTCGATCGCGTCCATCGTTCACTCTCCCGGTCCGAGGGTGCGGCGTCCGGGGTGAGGGCTGACGTCCGCCGAGGGCGGACCGGGGCCCGCCGTCGACGACACGACGCCCGGCGGCACCCACCCGTCACCGGGCGCGTGCCGCACGTGCTTCCTCCCATCCGGACTTTGACCGTCGGCCCTGGAATCTCACCAGGTCAACCGGCCTCCCGAGGGAGGCCGGGTCGCGGGCTGTCACCGCCGGCTCGGAATTTCACCGACCCCGGAGCACGTACGTGCGTGTCTTCCACCGCCGGAGGTCCCGGCGGCGTCTTGCACAACGCAGGATGCCACAGGGTCATTCCGGCGTGCGCTCAGGAGAGGGCGTCGCGGACGGCGCGGGCCACGTCGTCGGGCCCGGCGCCGGGCTCCAGCACGGTGACGACGACGCGCCGGCCGTCGGCGCCCGTCACCACGGAGCGCCCGCCGTCGCCGTCGGTCACCGGCACCTCGCCCGCGGCGGCGAGCTGCTCGTCGGTGTGCGGGAAGGGGGTGATCGCCGCCCGGCGCAGGTCGGCGAACGCCTCCTCCAGCTCGGGCCGGAGGTCCAGGTGGGGGTTGCGCAGCCAGCGCCGCAGGATGGCGTTGTGCACGGCGACGACGGACGCGGCGAACGCGATCGACATCGTCGTGGTGGAGCGGTCCGGGGGCAGCGTGTCGCGCAGGTACGCGGTGAAGGCGCGCTCGTAGCGGTGCGTCGTGACGAGCTCGCGGTCGCGCAGCGCCGGCACCTGCTGCAGCAGCTGGTGGCGGGCGATCGACGTCTCCCGCTGGCCCACGTGGTGGTCGAAGACGAGGCGGGCGGCCCGGCAGACCTCGAGGTACGGGTCGGTCGCGGGGTCCCACGCCCGCTCGGGCGCGCGGCCGGACTCCTCGCTGGCCCGGGCCTCGGGCCGGGTCTCGGCGAGCATCACCACGACCTCCTCGAGGAGGAGCTCGTGGTCGGCGAAGACCACGTCCTCCTTGGAGCGGAAGCGGCGGAAGAAGGTGGCACGGCTGACGCGGGCCGCATCGGCGATCTCTTCGACGGTGGTCTGCTCGTAGCCCTGCCGGGAGAAGAGGTCGATCGCGGCGTCGACGGCCTGGGCGTGGGTGTGCGTCCGGACGGCAGTCATGCCACGGAGATTACTCCGGCAGGCCGTCCTCACCCGCCGGCGTCCGTCCGCCCTCGGTCCCGAGCAGGAGGCGGTAGAACCGGAAGAGCCCGAAGTCGTCCACGGGCAGCACCTCCACGCCGGCGAAGCCCGCCTCCCGGGCGTACCGGCGCACGGTGGCGGGGCGCATCACCGTGCCTGTCGCCGCCGACGGCCACGACGACAGGCTGTCCGGCAGGCACACGAACAGGCTGTAGCCGTACATGATCCGGTCGACGTCGTCGGCGGGGGCCTGGAACTCCTCGGCGACCGCCTCGTCCATGACGACGACGACGCCGTCGGGCCGCATCGACTCCCGCACGGCCTCCAGCACGGCGACCGGGCGCGGCATGTCGTGCAGGCACTCGAAGGCGAACGCCGCGTCGAACGGCTCGGCCGTGCGCAGCTCCGCGGCGTCGGACAGGTGGAACACGACCCGTTCCTCCAGGCCGCGCTGCGCCGCGGCGACGCGGGCGGCCTCCACCGACGGCCGGTCGAGGTCGACGCCGTGCAGCTCCGCGGTGGGGAAGGCGCGCGCGAGGGCGAGCGTCGACCAGCCGAACCCGCAGCCGACGTCGACCACGCGGGCGCCCGGACGGCTGAGCACCTGCCGCACCGGCTCGATGCTCGCCAGCGCCGAGGCCAGCCGCTGCTCGAACCACGGCCGGTTGACGTCGGCCTGCGCGTGGCGGGCGTCGTCGCCGAGCTGGTCCCACGACACCCCGCCGCCCGTGCGGTACGAGCGCAGCAGGTGGGGGAGCTGCGGCCCGACGGCCCCGACGAACCGCGCCAGGGGCGCCAGGTAGCTGAGCGACTCCGGGTCGGCCAGCACCTCCGCGTGCGCCTCGGGCAGCTCGAACGTGCGCGCGGCGGCCCGTGCGGCCTGGCTCAGGCCGTCGGTGGCGCCGTCGGGCTCGTGCGCCACGAGGATGCCCGTCGCGGCCTGCTGCTCCAGCCACTCCCGGGTGTAGCGCTCGGACGTGCCCGTCACGGCCGCCAGCTCCGCCGAGGTCTGGGGGCCGCACTCGTCGAGCGCGCGGTACCAGCCCAGCGAGTCGCCGACGTAGACCGCGAGGGTGTCGATCGCGCCGAGCGCCGCGCCGAAGAGCCGGTCGGCGAACTCCGCCGCGGACGGTGAGGGCGGGCCCGGCTCGTGCGCCTCCGCGGCGCTGGTGCTGGTCCTCCCGGTGGTCCGGGTCACGTCTGTCATGCCGACGCCTCCGTCGCGACGCCCGCGCCGTCGCGGGCTCCCCGTGGGCGTCGTCGGGAAGACGCCCGCCTTCGACGCTAGCCCGGGGCCCTGCGCCGCGTCGATGCCCGGAGCGGGTGACTCCTGGCGGGGTCAGCCCTGGCGCGGTCCCGCGCCGGGCTCGTCCCGTCGGGGCTCGTCGAACCCGGCGTCGGCGGGGCGGCGCGTGCGCTGCAGGTAACGGATCTCGCGGACGGCGACCCCGGCCGCGAGGATCAGCGGGATCCAGGCCCACATCCGGCCGCGGAGCACCACCGAGAGCATGGCGACGGCGACGACGCACGCCCCGAACACCGTCCACACGCTCGCCCACCGCACCCTGCGCACGTGGCGAGGCTACCGCGCCGCCCCCGCCGCCTGGGTAGGGTGGCGGGCGTGACTTCCGGGACCACCACCGCGCCTGAGACCACGTCCACCCCCTCGACCGCCCCGGTCGTCGACGTCTACGTCGACCCGCTGTGTCCCTTCGCCTGGATCACCTCCCGGTGGGCGCTGGAGGTCGCGGAGCACCGCGACGTGCGTCTCACGTTCCGCCTCATGAGCCTGTACCTGCTCAACGCGGACCGGGACCTGCCGGCGGACTACCGGGCCAAGATCGAGTCGTCGCGCGGCATCGGCCGGGTCGCGGCCGCCGTCCAGACCGAGCACGGCCCGGAGGCGTTCGGCGCCTTCTACACGGCGGCCGGCACGCGCATCCACCCCGGCGGCCGGTCGGACCTCGACGCCGTCGCGCGCGAGGCGCTCGCGGAGGCGGGCCTGCCCGCCGAGCTGGCGGACGCCGCGACCTCGGACCGTTACGACGCGGCCCTCGCCGTCTCGCACGAGGAGGGCATGAAGCCCGTGGGCGAGGACGTCGGCACGCCGACCATCCACGTCGACGGCGTGGCGTTCTTCGGGCCCGTGCTCACGCGCGTGCCCCGCGGCGAGGACGCGGTGCGGATCTTCGACGGCGCCGTCGCGCTGGCGTCGTTCCCCGACTTCTTCGAGCTGAAGCGCTCGCGCACCTCCTCGCCGACGTTCGACTGACCGTCCGGCGCCGCGCCGGCCCACCGCTCCACCCGAGAGGCGAACCATGACCCTCGACCTGCGTGTCTTCACCGAGCCCCAGCAGGGCGCGTCGTACGACGACGTGCTCGCCGTCGCGAAGGCGACCGAGACCCTCGGCTTCAGCGCGTTCTTCCGCTCCGACCACTATCTGGCGATGGGCGGCGACGGACTGCCCGGGCCCACCGACGCCTGGACCACGCTGGCCGGCCTGGCCCGCGACACGTCCACGGTGCGGCTCGGCACCCTGGTCACCTCGGCCACGTTCCGGCACCCGGGCGTGCTGGCGATCCAGGTGGCGCAGGTGGACCAGATGTCCGGCGGCCGCGTGGAGATCGGTCTGGGCGCCGGCTGGTTCGCGCGCGAGCACGAGGCGTACGGCATCCCGTTCCCGGCGAAGCGGTTCGGCCTGCTGGAGGAGCAGCTCGAGATCCTCACCGGGCTGTGGGGCACGCCCGTTGGCGGCTCGTACTCCTTCGCCGGCGAGCACTACACGCTCACCGACTCCCCGGCGCTGCCGAAGCCGGCGCAGGCGAAGATCCCCGTCATCGTGGGCGGCGGCGGCCCTCGCCGGACGCCGGCGCTCGCCGCGCGGTTCGGCGACGAGTACAACCAGGCGTTCCCCGAGCTCGACACCGTCGCCTCCCGGATCGGCGTGATCGACGACGCGCTCGCCGCCGTCGGCCGCACCCCGGACTCGATCGTGCAGTCCGTGGCCCTCGTGCTCGCCGTGGGCAAGGACGAGGCGGAGTTCGCGCGCCGCGCCGCCGCCATCGGCCGCGAGCCGGCGGAGCTGCGCGAGCACGGCGTGGCCGGCACGGTCTCCGAGGCCGTGGACCTGCTCGGCTCCCTGCGCGACCAGGGCGTGCAGCGCGTGTACCTCCAGGTGCTGGACCTGGACGACCTCGACCACCTGGACCTCGTCGCGCGCGAGGTCGCGACGCAGCTCTGACCCGTCGCCCGGGTCCGTCCGCCTCCCGCCGAGGCCGTCGGGACCCGCGCGAGGTGGTGCGATCCACGCCGGGGTGGTGCGCACGACCTCGGGAGCGCCCGGCCCGCCTCGGCACGGTGCGGACCACCGGGCGCTGACGGACACCTGCCGCGGCGGGGGCTGCCTCGTGGCGGTGTCGAGGCGTGTCCGCGAGATGTCGTCGGGATGTTGACGAGGGAAACCCCGACCCCTACGGTGAATCCATTCAACCCGGGAAGGCCTTTCCCGAACGCTGGCCGGCGGTGCCGCCGACCAGGAGCCCAGGGACGAGCCACGACGGCTCGTGCATCGATGGAGATGGGACCGACATGGCGACGGTGGACGACGCGCGAGCCCGCGGCACGCGGCTCGACCGCTGGTTCGGCTGGGTCGACACCCTCGCCTACCTCGGGCTGCTCAACCTCCTGATCCTGGCCGGCACGCTGACCGGGGGAGTGGTGCTCGGCCTGGCGCCCGCGCTCTCCGCCGCCGCGACCTGCAGCCGCACCCGGCTGCGCGGGGACGCCCAGCGCACCGTGCGGGCGTTCGTCCGGGCCTGGTCGGCCGGCTTCGGCCGCGCCAACCTCGTCGCCGCACCGGCCCTGGCGGTGCTCGTCCTCACCGGGACGAGCCTGGCCGCGCTCGACGGCGGGCCCGTCGTGCTGCGGGCCGCGCTCGCCGTCGTCGGCGGCCTCGCCGTCGTGCACCTGCTGCTCGTCCTGACGATGGACGCCCACTACGACCTGCCGCGCGGCGCCGTGCCGCGGCTGGCCTGGTCGTTCCTGCTGCGCTTCCCCGGCGCACCCCTCCTCCTCGCGGCGACGACGGCGCTGGTCGGCGTCGTCACCGCGTTCGTGCCCGGACTCCTGCCCGTCGTGTCGATCGGCGCGTGGGTGCACCTGTGCACGGCGCTCTGCCTGTCCTTCTACGCCGCCAACGACCGCAACCTCGAGCACCACCCGGCGGACCCCGACCCCCTCGACGAGTGAACGACGACGTGCACTCCGACGAAAGGACCACGATGAACTCACGACGGCTGGCACCCCTGGCCCTCCTGGCCGCGGGCGGCCTCCTGCTCTCCGCCTGCAGCAGCGCGGGGGGCGGCGACGGCGACGGTGGCGGCAGCGGCGAGAAGCTCGCCTCGCTGTCGATCATGGCGCCGTACCTCTCGGCGACGCCGCCCGAGGCGGACGACCCGGTGGGCGAGAAGCTCTCCGAGCTCGCGGGTCTCGACCTCGAGATGCAGTGGGTGCCGAACGCCGAGTACGGCGACCGCACCAACGTGGTGCTCGCCGGCGACGACATCCCCGACGTCATGGTGATCCAGCAGAAGAGCCAGGGCTTCGTGCAGACGGCGGAGGCGGGCGGCTTCTGGGACCTCACGGACTACCTCGCCTCGGGCGACTACCCGAACCTCGTCACCGAGAACGAGGACGTGCAGCAGGCGTCCAGCGTCAACGGCAAGGTCTTCGGCGTCTACCGGGCGCGCGACGTGGTGCGCACGTCGATCAGCATCCGCAAGGACTGGCTGAAGAACCTCGGCCTCGAGGAGCCCACCAACACGGACGAGCTGATGGAGGTCGCCCGGGCGTTCACCGAGGACGACCCCGACGGCAACGGCAAGGACGACACCTACGGGATGATCATCCCCGCCTGGGGCGCGACGATCGGCACGGGCAGCCCGTACGACGCGATCGAGACGTGGTTCGGCGCGGGCAACGTGTGGAAGGACGACGGCGGCACGCTGGTCCCGTCGTTCACCACGCCCGAGTGGAAGCAGGCGCTCGACTACGAGAAGAAGCTGATCTCGTCGGGCTACGTCAACAAGGACTACGCCACGATGGACGGCACCACGGGGTGGAACGAGCCGTTCGTCAACGGCAAGGGCGGCATCATCATCGACGTCCAGTCGCGCGCCGCCCAGCTGGCCGGCCTGTTCAAGGAGCAGGACCCGAAGACGTACGACCAGAAGATCTCGCTGGTGGGCAACATCGCCGGCCCGAACGGCGACTTCGCGCTCCCGACGCCGGGCTACAGCGGGTTCCTCGCGGTCCCCAAGGCGTCGGTGCAGACGGAGGACCAGCTCAAGCAGGTGCTGACCGCCCTCGACGCGCTCGCCGGCAAGGACGGCCAGGTGCTCGAGAACAACGGCATCGAGGGCGACAACTTCACGGTGGAGGACGGGTACGCCGCCTTCGACGAGTCCAAGCAGGACTACACCGACGTCGTCTCCGGCGCGTGGGCCCAGATCGGCACGAACGTGGCCGGCTACGTGGCGTACAAGCCGAAGCCGGAGACCGCGTACGACGCGGAGCTCGCCCAGGAGCGGCTCGACCTGCAGGAGAAGGACCTGGAGAAGGCGGTCTTCAACCCGGCGGGCGCGCTGGTCTCCAAGACCTACTCCACCAACGGCGTGCAGCTCGACCAGGTCATCGCGGACGCCCGCATCCAGTACATCAGCGGACAGATCGACGAGTCCGGCCTCGACGCGGCGATCGCGCAGTGGAAGTCCTCCGGCGGCGACCAGGTGACGTCCGAGATGAACGAGCTCTACGGCCAGCTCGGCTGATCCCCTCCGGCGCGGGGCCGGACCGGCCCGCACGGGCCACCGGCCCGGCCCCGCGCCCCGTCCGAGATGGAGGCTGCGATGACGACCGTCGTCGACGTCGATAGGGCCGGCACGCCGGCCCCGACCGCCCCGGCCCCGCGCCCGCGACCGCACCGCCGGTGGGCGCGCGTGGTCCGGTTCCGGTGGCTGCTGGTCATGCTGCTGCCGGGGGTCGCGTACTTCCTGCTGTTCCGCATCTGGCCGATGTGGGGCGCGCAGATCGCGTTCAAGAACTACGTGCCGTTCCTGGGGATCCAGGGGTCGGAGTGGGTGGGCTGGCAGCACTTCGCCGAGTTCTTCTCCAACCCCGACTTCCCGCGGCTGCTGGGCAACACCCTGATCCTGGCCGCGCTGAGCCTGTTCGTCGCGTTCCCCCTGACGATCGTGCTGGCGCTGCTGCTCAACGAGGTGCGCCTGTCGGTGCTCAAGCGGACCGTGCAGACGCTGGTCTACATCCCGCACTTCCTGTCCTGGACGGTCGTGGTCTCCCTGACCGCGCTGCTGTTCGCGATCGGGACCGGGCCGCTGTCGTCGTTCCTCGACGGGCTGACCGGCCAGGAGACGAACTACCTCGCCGACCCGTCCTGGTTCCGGCCCCTGATCCTGCTGCAGACCGTCTGGAAGACCACCGGCTGGGGCACGATCATCTTCCTCGCGGCCCTGGCGAGCGTGGACCAGGAGCAGTACGAGGCCGCCGTGATCGACGGCGCCGGCCGCTGGCAGCGCACCTGGCACATCACGCTGCCCGCGATCCGCCCCACGATCATCGTGATGCTCATCCTGCAGACCGGGGAGATCCTCAACACCGGCTTCGAGCAGATCTACCTGATGTCCAACGCGCTGAACCGCACGGTCGCGGACGTGTTCGACACGTACGTCTACTTCACCGGGATCCAGCAGGGCGCCTACTCCTACTCCACCGCGGTGGGCCTGTCGAAGGCGATCGTCGGGCTGGTGCTGATCTTCGGCACCAACTGGCTCGCCAAGCGCTTCAACCAGCAGGGGATCTTCTGATGGCCACCACCACACCCGTGCTGCGCCGGGCCTCCAAGCCGTCCACCCAGCACCAGCGGTTCAACACCCGCGCCGGCCGGGCGTTCGACGTCGTCAACGTCGTGCTGCTGGTCGCGGTCGGGCTGCTCGCGCTGCTGCCGTTCCTCTACGTGCTCGCGGGCTCGTTCGCCACCGAGCTGGAGATCACCACCCGGCCGTTCTTCCTGTGGCCCCGCGAGTTCACGACCGACTCCTACGCCTCGATCCTGTCCTCGACGGCGTTCGTGCGCGCCTTCGTCACGACGGTCGTCGTCACCCTGGTCGGCACGCTGGTCCAGCTCGCCCTCACGGCGCTCATGGCCTACCCGCTGTCGAAGGTCGAGCTGCCCGGGCGGCGCACGATCATGACCGTCGTCGTGTTCACGATGGTGTTCTCCGCGGGCATGATCCCCACGTTCCTGGTGGTCAAGGAGCTCGGCCTGCTCAACACCTACTGGGCGCTGGTCCTGCCGATGGCGATCAACCCGTTCAGCCTCATCATCATCAAGAACTTCTTCCAGCAGCTGCCGCAGGAGCTGGAGGAGTCCGCGAAGATCGACGGCGCCCACGAGCTGCAGATCCTGCGCCACGTCGTGGTGCCGCTGTCCAAGCCGGTGCTCGCGACGTTCGCCCTGTTCTACGCGGTGGGGATCTGGAACGACTACATGTCGCCGCTGCTGTACCTGGGCGACCAGGACATGTGGACCCTGCAGATGTTCCTGCGCCAGGTCACCGCGTCGGCGTCGCTGTCCGCGCAGGACATGGGCAGCGAGCTCCCGCCGCCCGCGCAGGGCATCAAGTTCGCGGTGGTCATCGTGGCCACCATCCCGGTGCTCCTGGCGTACCCGTTCCTCCAGAAGCACTTCGCCAAGGGCATGCTCATCGGCAGCGTGAAGGGCTGACATGACGATCCACCTCGCGGGCGACTCGACCGTCGCCCCCACCGACGAGGGCCGGACGTCCGGCCACGCCGAGATCCCGCTGCTGGGCTGGGGCGACGAGCTCGCCGCCCTGCTCGACGTCCCCGTGCGCAACCACGCGATCGGCGGCGCGACGACGGCGTCCTTCCGCGCCGAGGGGCGCTGGGACGCCCTGCTCGCCGAGCTGCGACCCGGGGACACGGTGGTGATCCAGTTCGGGCACAACGACCAGAAGGAGCCCGACGAGCTCGCCGCCGAGGGCGGGTACTCCGAGCGGCTGGCGCGGTTCGTGGGCGAGGCGCGCGCGAACGGCGCGCGACCGGTGCTGGCCACGAGCGTCGAGCGGCGCCTGTTCGACGACGCCGGCGGGCTGCGCTGGTCGCACGGGCCCTACCCGGCGGCCGTGCGCGCCCTCGGGCACGAGCTGGACGTGCCCGTCCTCGAGCTGACCGCGTTCACGCGCTGGCTGTACACGTGGCTCGGGCCCGAGGCGTCGGCGGCGCTGTTCCCGCACGGGGCCGCCGTCGCGGCCGGGCTGGTGGTGGACGACGCGCTCGCCAAGGACAACACCCACTACACGACGGCGGGGGCCCGCGCGGTCGCGCGGTACGTCGCGGAGGCGCTGGCGTCGGTCGACGGCGCGCACGACGGCGAGGCGCCGCTGGGCGCGTGGGTGGTGCAGCCGTGACGGCCGCCGCGCCCACCGTCACGGGCACCTACCGCAACCCGCTCGCGTCGCCCGCGGACCTCGACGGCTGGGTCGCGGAGGGACCGGTCGGCACCCGCCACACCCCCGCGGACGGCGCGCTCGGGGCCGGCGTCGAGCTGCGCAGCACGGCCGACGAGGCCGCGCTCGTGGCCGACGGCCGCGGCGACCACGCGCACTTCACGCTCTGGTGCCCGGAGGTGTTCCCGGCCGACGTCGAGGTGGCGTGGGACTTCCGGCCCCTGGCGGGCGACGGCCTGGCGATGCTGTTCCTCGCCGCGACCGGCACCGGCGGGCGGGACCTGTTCGACCCCGCCCTCGCCCCGCGCACCGGCTACTACCCGCAGTACCACTCGGGCGACGTCTCGACGCTCCACGTGTCGTACCTGCGCCGCAAGTGGCCCACCGAGAAGCGGTTCCGCACCTGCAACCTGCGCAAGAGCCCGGGGTTCCGGCTCGTCGCGCAGGGCGCGGACCCGCTCCCCGGCCCCGACGACGCGGACGGCCACTACCGCGTGCGCGTCACCAGGCGCGGCGCCGACGTCGCCTTCGCGATCGACGACCTCACCCTCTTCACCTTCCACGACGAGGCGCCGCTGGGCGCCGGCCGGATCGGGTTCCGGCAGATGTCCCCGCTCGTGGCCCACTACCGCAACCTCGAGGTGACCCCCCTGTCATGACCACCGCCCTCAGCACGGATGCCCCCGCCACCGACGGACCCCGCGCCGCCGTCGACGTCCCGCTGCGCTGGCTGGAGGACGCCGCGCCGGACCTCGCCTCCGGCGGCGTCACGTGCGGCGTCCCGCTGCGGCCGGGCGTCGTGCGCGACGCCGGCGCGCTCGCCGTCGTCGACGCGGACGGCCGCCCCGTCGCCGCCCAGACCTGGCCGCTCGCGACCTGGCCCGACGGCAGCGTGAAGTGGTCCGGCGTCGCGCTGGGCGCGGGCGCCGCGCCCAGCTCCTCGTACCGCGTCGTGGCCGGGCCGGCGGACGCCCCCGCCGCCGGCGGGCCGCGGGTGACCGTCACGGAGCACGCCGACGAGGTCGTGGTCGACACCGGCGCGTGCGTGGTCGTGGTCGGCCGCTCCGGGCCGCACGTCGTGCGGTCGGTGCGCGCGGGCACGGGGGACGCCGCGGTCGAGGTGGCGCGCGCGGGCCGGCTCGTGTCCAGCCGGCAGGACCGCCCCGAGCCCGACCACCGGTCGCGCCGGGAGTCGGTGGGCGTGGTGCGCGAGGCCGTCGTCGAGCAGGCGGGCCCCGTGCGCGCCGTCGTGCGCGTGTCGGGCCTGCACCGCGACGTCGACCGTGCCCACGAGGACGGCGCCGCGGGCTGGCTGCCGTTCACGCTGCGCCTGGTGCTCGCGGCCGGGGCCCCGACGTTCCGGCTGGTGCACTCGTTCGTGTGGGACGGCGAACCCGAGCGCGACTTCCTCTCCTCGCTGGGCCTGCGCTTCGACGTGCCCCTGCGGTCCGCGCCGTACGACCGCCACGTGCGCCTCGCGGGGGCGGACGGCGGCCTGGTGCGCGAGGCGGTGCAGGGCGTCACCGGGCTGCGCCGGGACCCGGGCGCCGAGGTGCGCGCGGCCCACGTGGCGGGTCGCACGACGCCGCCGCTCGCCGCGTGGGACCCGCGCGTCTCCGAGCGGCTGCGCTGGGTGCCGACCTGGGACGCGTGGTCGCTGCGTCAGCCGACCGCGAACGGCTTCACCGTGCAGAAGCGCACGGCGTCCGACCGGCCGTGGATCGACGTCGCGCAGGGCACGCGGTCCGACGGGCTGGGCTACCTCGGCGACACGGGCGGCGGCATCGCCGTCGGGCTCACCGGGTTCTGGCAGTCGCACCCGACGGGGATCGACGTGGCGGGCGCGACGTCCGACCTCGGCTCCCTGACCACGTGGCTCTGGTCGCCCGACGCCGCGCCGATGGACCTGCGCTTCTACCACGACGGCCTCGGCCAGGACACGTACGACGACCAGCTCGACGCCCTCGAGATCACCTACGAGGACTACGAGCCCGGGTTCGGGGACGCGCACGGCATCGGCCGCACGCACGAGCTCACCGTCACCGCGTACGCCGCCACCCCCGACGCGGGCGCGCTGGCACGCCTCGCCGCGGCCACCGCCGTCCGGCCCCAGCTCGTCCCGACGCCGGAGGCCCTGCACGACGCGGCCGTCCTCGGCGACTGGGACCTCGTGGACCGCGGCACGCCCGAGCGGGCGGCGCTCGAGGACCGCCTCGCCACGATGCTGGACTTCTACGTCGGCCAGGTGGACCAGCGCTCCTGGTACGGCTTCTGGAACTTCGGCGACGTCATGCACGCGTACGACCCCGACCGGCACGTGTGGCGCTACGACGTGGGCGGCTACGCGTGGGACAACTCCGAGCTGTCGCCGGACCTGTGGTTGTGGACGTCGTTCCTGCGCACCGGCCGCGCGGACGTCTTCCGGCTGGCGGAGCGGATGACCCGGCACACGGGCGACGTCGACGTCTACCACGCCGGCCCGTGGCAGGGCCTGGGCAGCCGCCACAACGTGCAGCACTGGGGGTGCAGCGCCAAGCAGCTGCGCATCTCGACGCCCGCGTACCGGCGGCCGCACTACTTCCTCACCGGCGACGAGCACACGCGCGACCTCATGGTGGCCCAGCGCGACTCCGACCGGACGTTCCTCGGCCTCGACCCGACGCGCAAGGTGCGGCCCGACGCCGCCACGTACCGCCCGCGGCGGGACGCGCTCGCCGTCGGGCTCGGCACGGACTGGAGCGCGCTGGCCGCGACCTGGCTCGCGGACTGGGAGGTCACGGGCGACGAGCGCTCGCGTGACCGCCTGGTCGGCACCATGACCGACATCGGCGCGCTGCCGCACGGCTTCTTCACCGGCGAGGCCCTGTACGACCTGGACACCGGCCGCTTCGCCACCGACCGCGACCGCGTCACCGTCTCGCACCTGTCCGCCGTCTTCGGGCTGGTGGAGATCTGCTCGGAGCTCGTGTCGCTGGTCGACGCCGGCCTCGTCGACGCCCCGGGCTTCAAGGACGCGTGGCTGCAGTACTGCCGCCTCTACCTCGCGACGCCGGCCGAGCAGGAGGCGGAGCTCGGCGTCGCGCCGTCTGGCACGAACCTCGAGCAGGCGCACTCCCGCCTCGCGGCCTACGCCGCGCAGCGCCTGGGCGACGACGGCCTGGCCGACGTCGCGTGGCGCGCGTACTTCCGCGGTGGCGAGTTCATGGGGGAGGAGGCCTTCCACCCCGTGCCGGTGCTGCCGCCCGAGACCCTCGTCCCGATCGACGAGGCCCGCACCCTGTCCACCAACGACGCCGCGCAGTGCAGCCTCGCCACCCTGCAGAACCTCGCGCTCATCGGCCACCGCCTCCCGCCGGGGTAGCCGCGGCCGCCGGGTGGCCGTGCGGGGCGCCGCGGCAAGTACGCTGTGCGGCGGCAATCTTCACCGGACGTTCACTGTCGAGCATCCACGGTGAGCACGGCGGCCCGGTTCCGGGCCCGACGGACGGAGCACCATGAGCCTCGGCTGGACCAAGCACGGCGACGGGAAGCACGTCGGACCCGGCGACGTCGTCGCCCCCGACGAGCGGCTGAGCTGGCCGCGCACCATCGGCATCGGCATGCAGCACGTGGTGGCCATGTTCGGCTCCACGTTCATCGTGCCGCTGCTGACGGACTTCTCGCCCGCCACGACGCTGTTCTTCTCGGCGATCGGCACGGCGCTGTTCCTGCTCATCACGCGGAACCGGCTGCCCAGCTACCTGGGGTCCAGCTTCGCGTTCATCGCCCCGATCCTGGCGGCGACGGCGTCGCACGGGCAGTCGGTGGCGGTGGGCGGGATCCTCGTGACCGGCCTCCTGCTCGCGGCGGTCGGCCTGCTGGTGCACTTCGCCGGTGCCCGGTGGATCGACGTCGTCATGCCGCCGATCGTGACCGGCACGATCGTCGCCCTCATCGGCCTCAACCTGGCCCCGGCCGCCTGGGGCAACTTCCAGATGGCGCCGGTCACCGCCGTGATCACGCTGGCCGCGATCATCCTCGTGACGGTGCTGTTCAAGGGCATCCTCGGGCGGCTGTCGATCCTGGTCGGCGTGCTGGTCGGCTACGTCGCCGCGCTGCTCCAGGGCGAGGTCGACTTCACGGACGTCAAGAAGGCGGACTGGCTCGGCTTCCCGCACTTCGTCACGCCGTCGTTCGACGTCTCCGTGCTCGGCCTGTTCATCCCGGTGGTGCTGGTGCTCATCGCGGAGAACGTGGGGCACGTGAAGTCGGTCGCCGCCATGACCGGCAAGAACCTCGACGGCGTCGCGGGCCGGGCGCTGTTCGCCGACGGCGTCGCGACCACGCTCGCGGGCGTCGGCGGCGGCTCCGGCACCACGACGTACGCCGAGAACATCGGGGTCATGGCGGCCACGCGCGTCTACTCGACGGCCGCGTACTGGGTGGCCGCGGTGACCGCGCTGGTGCTGTCGTTGTCCCCCAAGTTCGGCGCCCTCATCGCGACGATCCCGGACGGTGTGCTCGGCGGGGCGACGACCATGCTCTACGGCATGATCGGCATCCTCGGCGCGCGCATCTGGGTGCAGGCCAAGGTGGACTTCGGCAACCCGGTGAACCTCACCACGGCCGCCGTGCCGCTGATCATCGGCATCGCGAACTTCACGTTCTCCTGGGGCGACCTCACCTTCGAGGGCATCGCCCTGGGCACGGCGTCCGCGCTGGTGATCTACCACGGCATGCGGGCCATCGCGCGGTGGCGCGGGACCAGCCAGGAGCCGGTGTCGCCGGCCTCGACGCCCGAGCCGGCGCACGTCGACTGAGTCGACCGACGGAACCCTCAGGCCCCCGGGTGGTCAGCCCTTCTTCTTGGTGACGACCACCTGGGGGATGGGCGTGATCTCGTCGGCGGGCACGCAGCCCTCGACGTCCTCCATGGGGGTGTCGGCGGAGAGCAGCACGCGGTCCTGGCTCAGCGGGGGGCTGTACTGCTCGCCGACGAGGAGGTCGACGGTGTTGCCCTTGCGGTCGTCGAGGACGAGCCGGACGTCGGGGTACTGGGCGGCGAGCGTGTACGCCCGCGTGATGCCCTTGCTGCCGAACCGGACCTCGGACTGCTGGATCTTCTCGGCCTGCCAGTCGCCGCTCGCGACGACGTCGAAGCCGCGCTCGGAGAGGGCGTCGGCGTTGGCGCCGGCGAGGGGCTCGCTGCCGTCGGCGGCGTTGTAGACCCGCACCTTGACGTTCGAGTACGGCACGGGGAGCGCGCCGTCGGGCTGGCCCTTGACCTGCGGCAGGCAGGGCTCGGGCTGCGGCGCCTCGGCGACGGGCGTGTAGATGGGGCGCGAGAAGGGCGAGCTGAACGCGCCCGTGTACATCGCGACGGCCGCCAGCCCGGCGACCAGCATGAAGACGATGATGACCCCGAAGACGACGGCCTGCCGCTCGTGCTCGCGCTTACGGCGCGTCTCGCGGACCGGGTCAGGGGCAGGTGATGTCACGCGAAGAAACTACCTGAGTTCGTGGGATCGTTCGCGGGCGCACCGCGGTCACGGGGGCGGTCACCGGAGCACGAGGACGCGGGCGTGCAGCACCGGACGCTGCTGCAGCGCGGCGCGGACGGCGCGGTGCAGACCGTCCTCCAGGTAGAGGACGCCCTGGTACTCGACGACGTGCGCGAAGAGGTCGCCGAAGAACGTCGAGTCCTCGGCGAGCAGGTGGTCGAGGTCGAGCGTGCGCTTGGTGGTCACGAGCTCGTCGAGGCGCACCTGGCGCGGCGGCACGTCCACCCAGTCCTTGGCGGTCACGTGTCCGTGGTCGGGGTAGGGACGGCCGTCCCCCACGGCCTTGAAGATCATGGCTGCCATCGTAGGGGCGGGCTCGCGACCGGCGGCCTGGTTGCCTCGCGATACGGACACGATGTCGTCACGATCCCATCACGACGGCCCCTCGGGAACCCGTCCTGGCCTGCGGCGACGCCCCTCGGCGGTCAGCCCGGCCGCCGGAGCTCCAGCAGGTGGCGCGCCGAGTGGGCGACGAACGGGCCCTCCGCCTCGATCCGCTCGTGCAGCGCGCGAAGCTCCGGCAGGTAGGCCTCGACGGTGAAGCCCGGCACCATCCACACCACCTTGCGGAGGAACCACACGACGGCGCCGACGTCGTGGAACTCGATCCGCAGCCGCTCGGCCCGCAGGTCGACCAGCTCCAGCCCGGCCGCGCGGGCGTCCGCGACCTCGTCCTCGGGGTCGCGGCCGCGCCGCACGTCGTCCGGCAGCGGGCCGAGGAAGAACTCGACCAGCTCGAAGACGCTCGCCGGCCCCACGTGCTGTGCCAGGTACGTACCGCCCGGCCGCAGCACGCGGGCGATCTCCGCCCAGCGCGGCACGACGGGGTGTCGGCTCGTCACGAGGTCGAACGCCGCGTCGCCGAACGGGAGCGGGGAGTCGCCGTCGTGCGCGACGACGGCGACGCCGCGCGGGTGCAGCAGCGCGGTCGCGGCGGCGACGTTCGGCGGCCAGCCCTCGGTGGCGACGAGCAGGCGGGGGAGCGCGGGCGCGGTGCCGAGCACCTCGCCGCCGCCGGTCTGCAGGTCGAGTGCCGCGCCGACCGTGCCCAGCCGCTCGTGCAGCAGGCGGGAGTAGCCCCAGCTCGGGCGCTCCTCCGTGGCGCGCCCCTCGAGCCAGGAGAAGTCCCAGCCGGCCATGGGTGCGGCGTCGGCCTCGGCGACGAGCTCGTCGAACGTGCGGTCCATCTCCCCATCGTCCGGTGCCGACCGGGCGGGTGCCATCGAAATACGGGCGGCGTACGGGCGGCGCGGCGACGGCCGCGGGGCGAACCGCCGGGTCGGCGACCGCGGCGAGGGGGCGGAACGACGACGGGGCCCGCACCGTGTGGTGCGGGCCCCGTCGGGTCCAGGCGGAGGATGGGGGATTCGAACCCCCGAGGGCGTGAACCCAACACGCTTTCCAAGCGTGCGCCATAGGCCGCTAGGCGAATCCTCCTGGAGCGCAGCCGACATCGAGCGCCGGCAGCCTCAGCAGGATAGCGGACACCCAGGGGTGCGTCCGAATCGCGCGGACGTGACGGTGGTCTCCGTGCCGGGAGCCGCCCCCGGGCCGGTTTCGGGACGGGGCGGGGTCTCGGTTAGGCTGTCGGGCAGACCCCTCGTGCGGCACCATCTCGCCGAACTCCCCCAGGGCCGGAAGGCAGCAAGGGTAAGTGAGCTCTGGTGGGTGTGCGGGGGGTCCTTACTTTTCCGGCCGCGATGGCGGCCTGATCCGCCCCCCGCGACGCCGCGGGAGTGCCGCGGGTCACAAGATCCACGATGTGGACGGATTTTCGTCCGACCCGTGAGATTTCGGGTCGATGGGCTTGGTGGTGGGCCCCCGTGGATGGTCACCTTGACGGCATGCCCCGCATCGCTCCCGCAGCACCGTCGACCGCGCGCTCCTGCCGTCGCGGCGAGATGTGCTGCCGCGCGACCGTCGCGGGCCGAATGTGCGTGCTCGACTGACGACCCCTCGGTATCGCGCCTGACGACTCGACCGTCGTCGCCCCGCCCCCGGCCCGGCCGGGAGCCCCGTACCTCGCCGCCTCGAGCTGATGGCCGTGGCCGCAGCACCCACCCGCCTCCTCGGCGCCGACCTGGCGCCTGCCCGGAAGGACCCACCATGTCCCGCAGCACCCGCAACCGTCTCCTCACCGTCACCGCGATCGCCGCGGCCACCACGTTCGCGCTGTCCGCCTGCGGCAGCGGCACCGACGCCGCCTCGGGCGACGGCGACGCCAAGGGCGACGGCAAGCTCCGCGTCGGCGTCGTCGGTGCCGCCGACGACAAGTGGGCCGTGTTCACCCAGGAGGCGAAGGCCGAGGGCCTCGACGTCGAGCTCGTCGACCTCCAGGACTACACGCAGGCCAACCCCTCGCTCTCGCAGGGTCAGCTCGACGCGAACCAGTTCCAGCACCTGCAGTTCCTCGCGGGCTACAACGTCGACGCCGGCGACGACCTGGAGCCGATCGGCGCGACCGCCGTCTACCCGCTGGGCCTGTACTCGTCGAAGCACGACTCGCTCGACCAGATCCCGGCCGGCGGTCAGGTCGCCGTGCCGAACGACCCGACCAACCTGGCCCGCGCGCTCCTGGTGCTCCAGGAGGCCGGCCTCATCGAGCTCAAGGACGGCGGCAGCGCCGTCTCCACCGAGGCCGACGTGCTGCCCAGCTCCAAGGTGAAGGTGACGCCGGTCGCCGCCGAGCAGACGCCGATCCAGCTCCAGTCGGTGGACGCCTCGATCGTCAACAACGACTTCCTCGAGGACTCCGGCCTCTCCGCGGACGACGCCCTCTTCCAGGACGACCCGGACTCCGCCGCCGCCGAGCCCTACATCAACGTGTGGGTGGCCCGCGCCGAGGACGCCGACGACCCCGACCTGCTGAAGCTCGCGGAGGTCTCGCACTCCGACGCCGTCGTCGCGGCCGAGAAGAAGGCCTCCGGCGGCACGGCCGTCATCAAGGAGAACACCCCCGAGGAGCTGCAGAAGATCCTCACCGGCCTCGAGGACGACATCCGCGCCGCCTCCTGACCCGACGTCGTGGCCGGGGCGCGCTGACCGCGCGCCCCGGCCACCGTGCTGGGCAGGATGGGCAGGGCGTGGACGGGCAGGACGAGCAGTGAGGACGGACAGGTGAGCGAGACCGTGACCGAGGGCGGGGCCCGGGCCGGCGCGCCGGCGATCGAGCTGCGCGGGGTGTCGAAGACGTTCGGCGACGGCGACCGCGCCGTGCACGCCGTGGTCGACGTGTCGCTCACCGTGCAGGCCGGCGAGATCTTCGGCGTCATCGGGTACTCCGGCGCGGGCAAGTCCACGCTGGTGCGACTCGTCAACGCGCTCGAGACCGTGACGTCCGGCACGGTGCTCGTCGAGGGCACCGACATCACCGCGCTCCCCG